>CAZXWM010000217.1:0-7156 GCA_964644215.1 uncultured Phormidium sp. | reverse complement strand
AGACCAATAGACCAACAACGCCAGTTTAACCCGTTGCTGACAGCGGTCTAACAACAACTCCGCCTCGGGCCGGGATAACTCCGTTAAATCCACAAGAGTCCGAATCGCGCGATCGCGTAACTTCTGATTCGTCACCGACACATCCACCATCCGATTCCCATAGACTTTCCCCAACCTCACCATCACACTCGTCGAAAGAGTATTTAGCACTAACTTCGTCACCGTTCCCGCCTTCAAGCGAGTCGAACCCGCCAACACTTCAGGCCCCACCAAAAGCCGAATCTCAATATCCGCCTGACTCGGGACTTGGCTGACAGGAACACAGGCCATAAAGACCGTAGTGGCCCCTCGTTGACCGGCTTCGGCGATCGCCCCTTGCACATAAGGCGTGGTTCCCCCAGCCGAAATCCCCACCACCACATCGGCAGCCGTGACCTCTCGTTGGCGAATCGCTAACGCCCCATCCTCACTGCGATCCTCAAGGGCTTCGGAACTGCGAACTAGAGCCGCCTCACCCCCCGCTAAAATGCCCTGTACCAGCTCCGGGGGCGTGCAGAAGGTCGGCGGACATTCAGCCGCGTCAAGCACCCCTAAACGCCCGCTCGTGCCTGCCCCAACGTACAATAAGCGACCCCCCGTAGCCAACGCTGCCGCCGTGACATCAATCGCTTCGGCGATCGCCCCCCGAGACTCCGTAATCGCCCGCAACACCTGGGCATCCTCCCGGACAAACAAATCCACCAACTCCAAAGAACTCAAACAGTCCAAGTCCTCAGAATTAGGATTACTCTGTTCCGTGAGTAAATGCCCTCGACTCTCCCCGGCTGACAACTCCATCACAGCAACCCCTCCAAACGGCGACGAATATCATCCAACTGGGCCGTCGGGACATCTTCTTCCCGAGGAGGTTGATTAGGCTGTTGCTGTTCGCGTTCCCAGTCAGTATCCTCTAAATTAGTTTCCGGGGGTGACAGAAACACCCGTTCCTCAGCCGATTCAGGCACAAACCCCTCAGGGATTAACTTCGCCTCATACTGGCAACTTTGGCAAAACTCCTCAATTTCCTCCGACTCAAACGCTTCCGCCGTCGGAACATGGAAATCTTGGGCTTCCAACAACATCGCATAGCGTTCAGCATCATCCTGAGACTCGAACATCATGACAATATTGCGTTCACCCCCCCGAGGCGTTCCTAGGCGAATCGTGTGAATGCCCTCGTTTTCCTGACGGGCATTAAACAACAACACATAAACCTTCATCACAAACTCTCCACATTCACTCGAGAATCAACCGTAGGAACCAAGACGACCCATGGCCCTACTCTCCCTTAATTTACCCTGAAAGCGATCGCCGCCCAATCTGTCCCGCCCCCGCTGTCAGTCCCGAAACATTCCCGCTAGGATATCCTTTACCTGTCCCCTGTTGCCTACCCATGACCGAGTTTCCTACCACCTCGCCGAGTGAACCGCAGCCGCCTCGTCGCCCCCGACGACGGGTTTTGTGGGCCATCGCCATCCTTCTGCTAACTCTCGTCGCGGGGGGAAGCCTTTGGGCCTGGCGATTTGTCCAGATTCAACTGGCCCCCCTGCTGTCGGAGGAACTCGGGAAACTCCTCGAACGCCCCATTGAAGTGGGTGAATTAGAAGGGGTATCTTTGGGCCATGTTCGCTTTGGCGATTCTCGCGTTCTCCCCAGCAACAGCCAACCGAGTGAAGCCGAGATTGAGGCGGTTCATGTGGGGTTTAATCTCTTGTCCCTGCTTTGGAGTCAAACCCTACCCCTCGATGTTCGTCTCGAAGAGGTCGATGTCACCATTCCTCAACTCGACGATGGAAATTGGGCCACCACCGACATTCGCCCCGCCGGGGAACCGGGATTGATTAAAATTCAACTGAACCGGATTGAAGTTGATGGGGGACGTCTCACCGTTGAACCCCAGCCGAAGCCTGAGTTTCAGCCTCCAGATATCGAACCCGAAACAGAAGCAGAAACAGAGACAGAAACAGAAACAGAAACAGAAACAGAACCCGAACCTGAAATCATCCCTCCCGAAGCCATTACCCTGCGTCGTTTCACGGGCGAAGCCGAATTTAGCCCCGACGGCGATCGCATCAACTTCAACGCCACCGGCTATCACAACACAACCGGACGACTCAACGCCCAGGGAGAGTTTAGCAACAGCGAACAAGCCGTCAACCTCAATCTCTCAAGCCAATTCCTGCAAGGAGAAGTCATTTCGCCCTGGATTCGGGCCCCACTGATGTTAGAAGGGGGCGAAATTTTCGGCAATATCTCCATGCAACTGGCTACCGACGGCCAAGACACCCCCCTGAACCTGCAAGGAAACCTCCGCTTTGAAGAGTTGGACTTAGAACTCGCCGGCGTTCCTCAGCCAATTCTCGGCGGTTCCGGGCAAATTCGCCTGCAAGACAATCTGATTGGCTTTGAGAACATCTCCGCCAGCTACGGCGAAAACCTCCCCATGACCATTCCCCAGGGATTAATGCATCTCGAACAGGGCTATGAAATCCCGATTGTTGTTCCTCCTAGCGATTGGCAAACCATCAGCGATACCCTGGAATTGGAGTTTCCCGTCGAGATCAGCGGGGAATTAGAAGCCGTCTTACAAGTCATCGGACCGATTGACAATCCCCGCTTAGTCGGCGAAGCTCGCAATACTGATGTCGTAATTGTCGATCGCCTGCCCTTTAGCGAAGTTCAAGCCCGATTCGGCTTATTAACAGACACCTCAGAATTTCTCATCGAACAACTCACCGCCACCCCCGCCGAAGCAGGCGGTGAAGTTCAAGCGGCGGTGAGAGTGGAATTACCTCAGGAATTACCTCAAACCGAAGAAACCGCCCCAAAAGTAGAAGCCGAGTTTATCGTCCGTGACGCTTCGGCCGATGCGATCGCCCGTCGTTATGAACTACCCACGACTGGGGTGATTGGCCGTTTCAACGCCCGAGGAACCTGGGAAACCGCCGGGGAAGAGACCCTAATTCGGCTGCCGATTATCGAAATTGCCGGCGGTCGGGCACAGGGGGGAGTTTTGTTAGAAGATGACACCTGGCGGTTAGAATTGGCGACTCAGACCGTTTCCCTGGCCAGCATTGTTCCCCAAAATATCGCTCAAAACTACGGAGTCGGAGGCTTTAGCGGTCAACTCGTCCTGGCCGGTGAGATGGGTGTTACAGATTTGGCCCAACTCGACGCTATGGCCGAGGGACAACTGCAACTCCTCGGTTCGGCTATTCCGGTTCAAGCGGCCCTACAAAATGGCAACTGGGAAACCATCTTCACCGCTGAAAACCTGACACCCCCCCAAGGCCTCTTACCCCAGGAGTTAGCGGATTTGCCGTTAGGGCCAATATCCGGCAGTTTGCAAGTGGCGGGAGAGGTTGCCGATTTAGAACAGTTCAATCTGGCCAATCTCAGAGGTCAAACCTCCTTAATCACCCAGATTGCTGAGAGTCCTCTACGTCTGGAGGCGGGACTGAATCAGGGAATTTGGCAAGCCCAACTGTTGACCGAAGGATTGCCCTTATCGCCCTTTGTGACGAGTCCGCCTGAGATTCGTCTGGGTCCGTTTGCGGGCCGGGCGGTCTTGGCGGGAGAGGTGGCCAATTTAGAGAATCTCAATCTGCAAACCCTCGAAGCGGCCATTGAGGGACAATTGACGGTTAATGGTGGCCAGGTCGAGATTGCTAGTCAAATTGCCCAGGGTCAAATGCAGGGAGAGGCGATCGCCCAAAACGTCAATATCACTTCCTTTATCCCCGCCGATCTCACCCCGAGTCTGTTGAGTGGTCGAGGTCAGTTCCGCGTTCCTCTGGATAATCCTTCGCCAGAAACCCTAATCGCCCAAGGTCAGATGCAAGTCATGTTAGCCAATGGGGGTCTGACGGGGAATTTCCAACTCGATCAGGGAAACTGGCTAGTCGATGCCGAACAATTGCAAATTCCCCTGATGCCCTTTGTCGATTCTCCTGTCGCCCTATTGCCCTTGGTTAAAGTGGGTGAGATTGCCCGCCTCAGCGGGTCTGTGAGTGATTTACGTCCTCAAGCCATCTCGGGACGGTTACAGGTTGGCTTCCAATTGGGAACCCTGGCGATTAAGGAGAACACCCCCGAAGACCTGGGCGGGGTTTTGATGGATATTACTCTAGCCAATGGTGGCTGGCAGGTGTTAGCCGAGTTGCAAAATGCTGATTTAGAGGAATTGGTCCCCGGTTTGCCCCAACTTCCGGGCCAAACGGCGGCCCTAGATATCGGGGGACGCTTGGATGGGGCGATCGCCGCCACGGGAGATTGGACCGAGTTTACTCCTAGCAATATCGCCATTCAAGAGGGAGAAGTGCAGCTGCGGCAGTTCCAGGTGGGCGATCGCCGCTACGACCCCATCATCACCGGCCCGATTACCGCTGACAATGAAGGAGTCTTAGTCCAACTGTCTGGACAAACTCAAGTTGACCCCAGTCGCCCCCAGGATGGCTTCTCCCTGCGTCTAACTCCCGAGTTGGCCCCCCAAGCTTTTGCCCTACAACTGGGGAATACCGCCGCGAGGGGATTACTAGAAAACAAACTCTGGGACATTGACCTAGAAAACTTGCCCCTAGCCCTGTTGAACCTCGAACCCGTCGGCGATCGGGGCCGTCTCAGCGGCGACCTCACCGCCACGATAACCGCCGATGCCAGTGGTTCGCTCATTTCCGGGGCTTTAGGTGTCAGTGACCCCCGTTTAGGGCTAACTGAAGCCGATGCCTTAGAAGGGCAATTTGTCTGGGCTAATGAGATTCTGCAACTTGAGGCGGTGGAATTGCGACAAGGGGACAGTCGCTATGGTTTTGATGGCAGTATTACCGCCACAGAAGACCCTGAATTTGCCGGGGCGTTCAAAATCTATCAAGGCGATATTCAACAAATTCTCGAAGTTCTCCGCTGGTTTGACCTCGACGACGTTCAACGGGGGTTTGAACCGGTTGACTACGCCAACGCCGAGGTTCTCAACCCCGTTGGCGTGGGCATTCCCGACTCTAGCTTGATTCGGCAATTGCAACGACTCGTCGAAATTGAGGTTCTCTTACGACAGCAACAAAAGGCCCGCGAGGAAGCCTCGCCGCTGCCGGAGTTGGCCCTGTTGCAAGGACAGTTTTCTGGGGAAATTAACCTGGCGGGTTCTCTGAGTCAAGGGATTGATTTTGACTTCAATTTAGCTGGAGACGCTTGGCAATGGGATGATTACCAGATTCATACGATTGCCACTCAGGGCGAGTTTGTCGAGGGAGTTTGGGATATTCAAAACTTTAATCTCCGGGCTAATCTCAATGACCCCCAGGAGACGCAACTGACCTTCAACGGCATCCTTGGGGCACCGCAACAGTCGGGACAGTTTATGTTGACGGGACTCCCGATGTCGGTCATCTCAGACTTTATTGAGTTTCCCGACGGGGTGCGACTCGGTGGCCGTGTTGATGCCCAAGCGACTCTCTCGGGACAGTTGGAAAATCCGGCGGCCCGGGGCGAAATTCGCGTTGACGATGGACGGATTAACGAACAGTCGGTGACTCAGGCCCAGGGCGGGTTTGCTTTAGCCGATGGTCGTCTCAATTTTGGGGCTGGGGCAACGCTACGGGAGGGGGCCGATCCGATTCGGTTACGGGCAACCTTACCCCTGCTGATTCCTGGCTCTACGGTGCGCTCAGACAGCAATGAGTTTGAAATTGCCGTAAATGCTCAAAATGAGGGATTGGAGGTGTTGACGGCGCTCACAGATGGGGCTTTGGAATGGTTAGGGGGGGAGGGGTCCCTAGAGTTGACCATTGTCGGGGAACAGGTTGGCATGGGTTTTAATTATCTACCGTTGACGACTCGCGGCCGGGCTGAGTTTCGCGAGGCTGAGTTTAATTCGCCCCAACTCCCGGAACCCTTGACTCAAGTTAATGGAACCCTCGAATTTCTCGATGATACGGTGGTGGTGTCTGACCTGACGGGACAGTTTCGTCGCGGTTCGGTGCGGGCGGCGGGGGAGTTACCAGTATTTTCTCCTTTACCGGTGGAGAACCCCTTGCAGGTCACGTTTGACCAAGTGGAGTTAGAACTCGAAGACCTCTATCAGGGTCGCATTGATGGAACCGTAGAGATAACCAATTCAGCCTTGTTGCCCAATTTAGGGGGACAGTTACTCTTAACTCAAGGACAGGTGTTTATCGCCGAGGAGGAGGCCGGTACTGCAAGCGAGACTGTTGATTTGGAAACGCCACCGATTATTAGTTACGACAATCTCCTGTTGGAATTAGGGCGTGGAGTCCAGATTATTAGTTTTCCGGTGCTGAATTTTGTGGCGGATGGTAAGTTATTGGTCAATGGCCCTTTTGAACGTCCTGAACCGAAGGGAACCATTTTTTTACGGGATGGACAGGTGAATTTGTTTACGACCACCTTTACGTTGACGCGAGGGGAGAATACGGCGACCTTTGATCCTCAGTTTGGTCTCGATCCGATTTTGGATGTCCGCTTGCGGGCGGCGGTTCAGGAAACGACGCGACCCCGGATTATCTCACCGGTGGGGTTTGACCGGTTGGGAACCGGGACGGAAATTGTAGACCCGTCTATTGAACGAGGTGGGGTGGAGACGGTACGCATTGAGGCCGAGGCCCGAGGATTGGCTAGTCGCTTGTTTGATGGCTTCGGGACTGGGGAGGTTGCGGCCCAAACGGCTTTGGAGTTGAGTAGTTCTCCGGCGCGATCGCAGACAGAAATCCTCTCGCTGATTGGCGGCGGGGCGTTGGGAACTCTCGGCCAACAAGATCCTTCGTTGGTGGTGGCTAGTTCGGCGGTCTTAACTCAGATACAATCGATTGTAGGCCGGGCTTTGGGCTATCGTGATTTTCGCTTGTTTCCCGCCGTCGATCCGAGAACCTCGGTGTTGGGGTTGGGGGCTGAGGTGGGGGTGAATCTCACGGATGATTTCTCGGCTTCGATTCTGACAATTCTCGATCGCGATGATTCCACTCGCTTTAGTGTTCGCTATCGGATTGATGATAATTGGCTGATTCGAGGCTCGACGAATTTTGATGATGAGAATCGCGGGGCGGTGGAGTTTCAGATACGGTTTTAAGGGGGGAAGGCAAGAGGCAAGGGGCAAGGGGCAAGG
>CAZXWM010000216.1:0-7190 GCA_964644215.1 uncultured Phormidium sp. | reverse complement strand
TCTTGGGCGATCGCCCCATCGGTCATATCGCTGAAGTCCATCGAGGACGATTCGGTTTGTCCCCGTCGCCCACTTTGTACGTCCATGGTGGCTTCGAGAAAGCCCGAGGTGGTGTTGAACTGGGAGGAATCGGTGTTGTCTTCACTCTCAAAATTGGGGATTTCCCCGAGATCATCGAAATCCTCAAACTCATCGAGGAAATCGACGCTGGAGGCTTGGGCGTCTTCCGTTTCGTCAGCGGTGAACTCCTCCTCATCGTCATAGATGTCTTCGCCGCCGAAATCGTCGAAGGCATCAAAATCAAAGCGATCGCCCCCGGCGAAATCGCCATCTGGGGTGACAAAGGTGGGGTCATCACTCGAATCGGCTGAGTCATCCTCAGGGGACTCGTCCAACTCATCCAATTCGTCAAACTCATCAAAGCCTGAGTCATCGACACGTCCTGAGATGGGCGGTTCAAAGGACATCTCCTCATCCTCGTCGTCCACATCCGACTGCCAATCGGGACTATCGAAGTCAAACTCATCGTCGCTGTCAGGATAGTCGGCGATCGCCTCACGGGTTTGAGTTCCCGAACGGCTATCCTCGGGAGGCGACATCAAAAAGGTATCGGCCCCAGAGGTGTCGCGATCGGCCTCACTTCCCTGAGGCCCGCCAAAGCTGCCAAAATCCGCATCAGCCGCGTCCGGATCAAATTCCCCAAAGGGAACTGAATCCATCTCATCATCCCAATCCTCATCAGCTTCTAGTCCCGCACCACTCAAGACTTCGAGTTGCTCGGGGTCAGCGCTCTCAAAATCTTCTTCGGCAAATGAGTCAAATTCCTCAAATGGTTCAGGAAGGTCAACATCATCTAAGTCATCAACATCTTCTGAAGACGGCTGCTCCTCCCCAATCAGATCCGGCAGATCCTCGTCAGGCAAGAATTCGGGTAAATCACCCCATTGGCTATCGTCCCCGGTACTCACTGGCATCCCGTCTTCTTGAATAAAGGGATTATCCTCCTCAAACTCCTCGCTCAACTCGCCTTCTCCTAAGCCGGTGTTGGCTACGGTTTCGGCCGTGTCCAGGTCAAATTCATCGAACGGCTCTCCCTCCGCCAAGCCATCATCCTCAAAGCCATCATTCAACTCATCGCCGTCCTCTTGCCAAGATTCCAACTCCTCGATGGGGGCAGCCGCATCCAAGCCAAAGGGATTATCCTCCTCCTCGAACGTCTCGCTGGCATCACTGGCTGGCTCAGGGGAGAGGTCAAACTCGCCAAACTCATCATCAAACTCATCCCCTTCAGCTAGATCGTCGCCAACCTCCTCCCCTAAGTCGAAGGGGTCAGACTCGCCGCGATCGCCTTCGAACCCCTCGTCAAACTCACCCTCAAACTCTGATGAGTCCCAGGCGGCGGTTTCATCATCCATGACGGCGGTGGGATCATCTTCAGAGAACTCATCTTCAGAGAACTCGTCTTCAGAGAACTCATCGACGAAGACATCGTCTTCACCGTTGTCGGACTGACGTTCATCGAACTCCTCGAACGGCTCAACGTTGTCAAAGTCATCAAACTCAGCCTCCGCCCCGCCATTGACATCGACTTGATCGACATAGGCCAGACCTTGTTGGGCATGATCATGGAACTCGGCATCAGCGGTAATCTCAAAAACACTTTCGTACTCACCTCGGGCGATCTCATAGTCCTGTAGCCCGCAATAAATATGGCCTCGAAGCAACCGAGTACTGGGGTCATTGGGATACTCCGCCACAAGCTGATCCACAAGCGGCGCTGCCGCTTCGTAGTTGCCCTCAACATAGGCCTGCTCAGCTCGTTCATATTCTTGAGCAAAGTCAATACTTGGTTCCATCTGCCTCCCCCAGGTTTACCGTCAATATGCCTCCGTTCCCGTTGTGATCACGGAATCGGTACTCTCGCCAATGGGCAAGGGACAGATGCTCGCCGTTCGTTGTTCTTCCTCGCCTTGCGACACAGAACCAACCCTGCCAGCAGCTTCCCATGGCGCTCATTGTAACCCTCAAGCTGCCCACCGTGCTGAGCGCAGAATTGAGACTTGGTCAAGCAGTCGTAGGGTGACGGGTCGTTCGTTTTCTTCAAACACCCATTCCCCGCGTAAAAACGGCGCCACACCATCAGGAATATCTGTTGGCATTTGCAGTTTCTCTGCATCCAGCCACTGCATTTTAACAATCCGTTCAACTGCTAACCCTAGTATAGTGTCTTGATCTTCGACCGCGATCACGAATATTTCGGCGCGATCGGTGTTCAAGGCCAGCGAATCCCCGAGGAACTGTCCTAAGTCGGCCACCCAGATGACGCGCCCTCGCACATTAAAGGTTCCCAATAACAGCGGTGAGACGTTGGGCATGGGGGTGATGCGATCGGGCGCGGGATCGAGAACTTCACGAATCCCGGTTGCAGGAAGTGCCAGTTCTCGTCCCGAGGGAACTTGAAACCTTAGATGTAACTCACCTTCAGGGGTTTCGAGTTCCTGAAACTCCGGGGCGAGATCGTCGTCAGACTGCCCCATCAAAAAATCTGGATTCCCAACCATCAGTCTTGTCCTTTAGCCCCGTAACATTTGCTTGACGGTTCCCACCAGTTCTGTCGGCTGAAAGGGTTTCGCCACATAGGCATCGGCCCCCTGTTTCATGCCCCAGTAGCGATCAAATTCTTCGCCTTTGGATGAACACATCACCACGGGGACGTTCTGGGTTTTGGGATCGGCCTTGAGGCGACGACAGACTTCATAACCATTCATGCGGGGCATGACAATATCGAGCACCACCAAATCGGGGGGATTTCCCTGAATTTTATCCAGGGCTTCCACGCCGTCAGTGGCCTCGATCACGGTTAGTCCGCTCCCTCGCAAAAGGTTCGCAATCATCTCCCGCTGGGTCACACTATCTTCAATAACCAGAACTTTACTCATTTACTTAACTTACCTGAAGAGCGAATCCTGACCGAATGCTGGCGTCCGAACCCTGACAGTTCATCGGGGTAGATTGCTCTGCTGCTTGTTTGAGGTTCGCCATTAACATAACGTTATCAGACGCTTTGGATTTTGACGGAATCCGCGTCGCAAATCCGCTACGGCTGTGCCTGACAACTACTCACGATTATAGACTAGGAGGCCAGCCCCTCTGAAGGCAAGTTCAAGACTCGTTTAAGCCGCCCGTCTTGGCTCAAACCCCCAAAGCTGGATCATCGAGGGAGGCATCGGCGGCGGCATCGGGGCTGTCAACGCCCGGACCGATATAGGTTTCGAGTAGCATCAACAGTTCTTGTTCGCCGAAGGGTTTGGTGAGATAGTCGGTGGCCCCAACCATGCGCGCTCGCACGCGATCGATAAAACCATCGCGGCCCGTTAGCATGATAATCGGGGTTTGCCGAAAGGCCCGAGATTTGCGCAGCATGGCACAGATTTCATAGCCGTCGGGTTCGGGCATGGCAATATCACAGAGGATTAGGTCGGGTTTGAGGGGAAACACCAGAGATAGGGCTTTGAGGGAACTGCCAAAGGAGGTGATCTCGTAGCCGTGGGGTTTCAGCATCAGCTCGATGGTTTTGCGGATGGTGCGCTCGTCGTCGATGCAGACAATGCGGGGGACGCGAGCGGTGGCGGGACGCAGACCGGTATCGAGGCGATCGCCCCCCTGGGGGTGACTCTGGGGTGACAACATTTGCACCCAGCCGCGTTTGACATAGGGATGGATGGCCCGGGCGATGGGAACGAGATCTCGGTGTAAATACCGCGACATTTGGCGCAGGGAGGTTTTGCCGTCACAGAGGCGGTTGAGGGTGTTAAAGGCTTTGGGAGGCAGTTCAGCTTTTAATCCCTCTAGGTTGGTCATGGCAGGACGTTGATGAGGCGATTGCAGATGGGGATAAAACTGCTTCCATTCCTGCACCTGTTTGGCGGTTTTGGACAGGGGAGTGGCTAGTTCCAGGGTCATCAGTTGAGGGGATAGGGCCGGTCCCATATCGAAGATAAAGGAGCCTTGATGCAGACTGAGCAAATCGAAGAGGGTTTCATGGACCATTTTACGCAGAATACTCCGACCCTGTTCTGGGGCAATCAGATGATTTTCTAGGAGTTGCCATAAACAGCCATATTCGGGAGCATTGGTGGCTTCAAAGGCTGAGCGCTGAATTTGATCGATGAGATGATCGAGTTGGTAGTAGCGTAGATAATCCCGTAATCGAGTTAGGTTGCCATCAGGACTCCCCCCGGCATAGACTAATTGACCGTTGGCGCAAAAGACAAACCAAGAATTTTGGCTCGTGGCCATCTCCCGATGGATATAGGCGGGACTATAGGCGCGAGCCGGAACCGGCGGCGAGCTATAGGTTTCGACGAAAAGTTCTCCGGTGCGCTGACCGAGTTCGATCAGTTGCAGGATACTGCGGATATCAATTTCGTTTAAATTTCCCTGCATGTGGCTTTTAAGCTCGCTGCGTGATCGTCTAGTTCGTCTTGGCGGGACAACGGCAGTGTTTCCCTGTCTGTCAGCCATCGGGTTGTGGTCTCACCGCCGGGAATGATGTTTAGCTCAAGTGCCATTAACGTGCCATTGTGCCAGATGATTGTGCCAGACGGTGGTACGCGGGTTAGGATAGGGAAAGATTTGAAGTTGTGACCCCATTCCAGTCTACAGGTCGCAACGACCACCTGGGGTCACAAAAAGAATTGAGCGATGCTCAGGATGGGTGTCTCAACTCAACCGATCCCCCTGTGGGCAATGGCCCTCACCACAATCTTCAATGAAGGTGAGCTAAGATGTCCGCTAACTTGATCGTGTCGGGTTCCCTGTCTGGTCTGTACGATAATTCGGGAAAGGAAAAACAAGCGTGCTGTATCTAGCGGAAGTCCTCAAGAAAAGTGGCGTTTTCGGCAGTGGCAAAACGGAGCTAAGACTGTTAGCCAGTCAACGAGGGGAATATAATTGGGTTCCTGTGCCGGGAGATGATGTGATCCCGGCTGATGATTCTGGGAATTTTAATTCCGGCGCTTTGGTGTTTGCTGATCTCAATGCCAGTAAGCAGGTTCAAGGGAATCTCAAGGAGGCCAGCGGACAACTGGTTAAGATTTTGCAGAATTTCTCTCGCTTTCAGGAGAAGTTCAAGACCCAAGAGGAAGAAATTGAACAGTGGAAGCAGTCTCTGACCTATCAAAGTCAGGAACTCAATCGCCGCGAGATGGAGATGGAAGCCCACCGGGAAGAGGTGGATAATGTTCAGCAGGATTTAGCACGTTTAGAGACGAAACAGGGAGAGATTGAGGCGCAGCAGGGAGAGATTGACCGCTTGCGTCAGGAGGTCGAACAGTCTCGTCAGGAACTCGAGTCGGCCTGGACTCAGCTACAAGGGGAACGGGAGGAGTTACAAGGGTCTGGCTCGGTTGATGCCGAGCAAGCGAGTAGTCTACAGCAGTGGCTTGATTATCTCTCGGAGGTGATGCTACAGCCTCAGGAGCTTCAGGAGTCTTTGACTCGAATGCAGGAGCAGTTAGCCGCTCAGGAGGCTTGGCTAGAAGAACGGATGGCTCAGTTGGAGGACTGGCGCAATCAGGCTCAGGAGCATCAGTCTCAGTTGGATGAGGCGGTGCAAGGTCTGGATGTCGGCTGGGGAGAGTGGCATCAGTCTCAGCTTGAGTTGGCCGGACAACGCACGGATATGGCGGTTCGGGAGCGTCTGGTTGCGGTCAAGGATGAGCTGTTGCAGGGCTTGCGGACTCAGTTGAGTGGTCTTGATGAGATGGCCAAGCAGCTCTCATCGCTTAGTAGTGGGGCGGCTCCTACGGCGACTGGGGCGGATGTGGATTTGTCGGAACTTGAACGGATGCCGTTGAATAATCTCCAAGAGCGGGTTCGTCAGCTACAAAATGAGCTGGAGACGGGAATGCGTCTGGTGATTGATGTACAGGAGGAGTTGATGTTACAACGCCTCGATCTCAATGAGTTAGAGGCGAAGGTGGCTCGGGCTAGTGGCGGCGATCGCACCTCCTTAGAAGCTGAGTTGGCTGATTTGCAGGAAAGTTACGGTTTCCTCAATGACACTCTGGTGGGACAACGACGCAGTCTCCGGGAACGCGAACGGATTATGAATCAACATCAAAGTGTGTTGTGGCGGCGCTTGGGAAATCCCCCGGAACCGGTTAGTTCTGGGGGAACGGTGGATGTTAGTCCGGTGCTATCTCGCCTGGGTGAGCAGCAACAACGTCTTCAGCAACAGGTGCCAACCCTTGAGGGTGAGGTGGACAGCCTACGGCGGGAATTGGAGGAGTTACGAGGTCAGGTTGAGCAAGAGGCGACGGCGGGTGAGGGCCAGCTTCAGGAGCTTAAGGACCGCGATCGCCAACTTCGCGATCAACGAGCTGAAATTGCCCAAACTTGGGGCCGAGTCAATGCTTATCAGGAACTCCTCGACGCGCTACGCGATCGCCTGACACATTTGAAGGAAACTACAGATCCCTTAGCCGGTTCCCTCGAACATCTACAAGAATTGGCAGACTCGCAACAAAATGCGGTCACGCAACTACAAGGGGTGGTGGGCCAGCTAACGGCGGCGGAGTAGAGCCTAGGAGCGATCGCCGTCAAGCCAGTGAATCCAAGGATGACTGACGCGGGCGATCGCTCCTCCGGGAAAGGGATCGCTCTGAGTTCGGTTGGGAGCATCGATGAGAGCGTGCAGTTTCTCGATATGGGCAAAGCTGGGATCGCGCCCGAGTCGGGATTTGAGATATAAACGTAGGGCGCGTCGTTGCAAGGCCAGGGGCGCGTCTTGCAATGGGTAACGGTTCAAGGCTTTCTCATCTAAGGCTTTCTCATCTAAGGCTTTATCTAAAAGTTGTTGAGCCTGTTGGTTGAGATAGGCCACATCGGCCCGCAACAGTTCAGCGGTTTGGGCTAGATTAGCACTGACTTGGGGGTGAAACTGTTGTTCGAGGTAGGGCAACAGCTCTAAGCGTAAGCGGTTGCGGGCATAGTTGCGGTTCTCGTTGCTCGAATCCCACCAAATTGGGAGTTGTTGCTGTTGGCAGAAGTCCCCAGTTTGTTGCCGGGAGATCTCGAGTAGAGGACGGGTTAAGGTGAGTTGGGGACTGAGCGATCGCTGCCAAGATAGGGCCTGTAATCCATCGGCACCTGCACCGCGAATTAGATTATAGATGAGGGTTTCAGCG
>CAZXWM010000215.1:4111-7191 GCA_964644215.1 uncultured Phormidium sp. | reverse complement strand
TAGGGGCGTACCTTTATGGTCGCCCTCTCCCGGCAAGAGGCAAGAGGGGCTAGGGTTGATTGTCGGAGGCGTTATCGGGTTCGGGAGGGGGGTTGAGGATTTGCACGCTATAGGAGGTTCCTAGGCGGGTGGCTCCGGCTTCGATGAGATCAATGGCATCTTGGTAGGTGCGAATCCCGGCGGAGGCTTTGATGGCCACTTGTCCTTTGGCAATCTCTTTGAGTTGTTTGACATGATCGACTTGTACGCCGCCATTCCAACCGGTGCAAGTTTTGAGAAATTGAACGCCAGCATCAATGGCAATTTCTGCGGCAAGTTTTAATTCATTTGGTGTTAGAAGATTGGTCTCTAAAATTGCTTTTACGGGTACATTTCCTTCTTCACAAATTGCTGCAATTTCTTGATAGACGAGTTTGGTTTTGCCTTCTTTGAGCCAACCGAGGTTAATCACTACATCTAACTCGGAGGCTCCCTGTTCGATGGACTCTAGGGCTTCGTAGAGTTTGGTTTTGGCGGTGGTGGTTCCGGTGGGAAAGCCAATCACTGTCGAAACCTTGGGAGTTTTACTTTGTAGGCATTCCCGCGCTAGGGAGACTCGGGTGGGATAGACGCAAACGGTGGCAAAGCCATAGCGGTCTGCTTCGGAACACCATTGTTTAACTAAGTCATCTCCAACGCAAGGATTGAGGAGAGAATGGTCGATTAAGGGAGCAATGTTTAGGTCGAATGGTGCAGATGCCATGTTTGTTTTGCTTGATTTTTTAGTTTAGTTTTGATGGCTTGATGTGAGTAATGATGGGTTGTAGCCGGTCAGTTTTTTTGGAAGTAGGAAGTCTTCAGTTTGAAGAATGTCTAAAAGATTGGTATCTTTTTCGAGTAAACAGGCGTGACCACTGCGGGGTAGGCGATGGATTTTCGCGTTGGGCAGGGCTTGGATTAGATCTTGGGCTTCGGCTAGGGAAGGGAGAAGATGGTCTAAGACACTGGCCAGGATGAGGGTGGGTTGTTGGATGCGGGCCAGTTGGGGTTCGGGAATGCGAAAGTCTCGCAGTAGGCCAATTCGCCAGGCGATCGCCCGGCTCGAGACGTGACGCATGGCATCGAGGAGGGCTTGGCGGTTTTCGGCGGGTATGCGATCGAGGGCGGCGAGAAAGGGCAATAATCCCAGGGCTGAGATGCCGCTGAGGGCATCGGGCATCCATTGAACGAGGTGGGACCCCCAAAATAGAAGCGGACGGCGTTTGAGGGCTGAGGCGGGGTTGCTGAGGATGAGGCGATCGCAGCAATCGGGCTGTTGGCTGGCCATCATCAGGGCTAAACAGCCGCCGAAGGATTCACCGAGTAGATAGAGGGTTCGCCCTTGCCGTAGGGGGTTAAGGAGGTCTAAGGCATCTTGAGCCAAATCTGGCCAGGTTCGCAAGTCATCGGCGGGCAGTTGTAGACAGCGAATGTCGAAATGGGGGGCCAGACGCGGGAGCTGCGATCGCAATAAATAGCCAGATCCATCCATCCCCGGTAAATAAACTAACAGAGGTCGATGGGGTTGGGGAGTTGTCGGCGTCAGAAGCGTAAGTTGAGTCATTACCGGGTTTGTCTAAGTAGGTTTAGGATGTCATCGTGACAGGTTTGGGTTAAGCGTTTGACGGTGGCTTTTCCCTGGCTACCTTGATAGGCCTGGCGATCGCCTTGGCGAATCCAGTAGGGATGGCCCACCGCCACCGCTAGGCGTTTATAGACCACCATAGGATGCCAGCCGGGGCGATCGAATAGAGGTTCACTGGGGTCAAACACCCGCAATACCCGCAGGGGAACGGGTTGATAGGTTTGTTCTTCGAGTCCGACGAGGGCCACGGGTAAAATGGCCACCTCTTGGCGAGGATGGCGATTGGCAAATTGGAGGGCCAAATGGGCAAAGCCGCGATGAAATGGTCGTAGCGATCGCGTCTCGGTTTGGCTCACCATTGGTTCGGTTCCCTCGGGAAACACGCCCACACTTTGTCCCTGAGCCAGCAGAGTACTTCCTTGGCGTAAAAAACTTTGCTGACGACGCTGGGCATCCTCCAAGGGAAATGCCCCCATTCCTGTCACTACATCGCGCATCAGGGGAACTTGGCCCATATAGTGATGACAGGCAAAGCGAATGGGGCGATTGAGGGCCGCCATCAAGATTGGGGCATCTAAGATACTGCGATGATTACTGGCAATGACGAGGGATGCCGATTCAGGAATGCGATTCTCGTGATAGAGAAAAAATTTGGTGCCGAGGCTCGCCAATAATCCACGAGAGAGTTGTAAAGCGTTTTCTACGGGCATATTTCGGTAAACAGTCGAGGCGGAAACCGGGGCAGGGATGGGTCATCGAAACCAGGAGATGAGAGAGTTCCTCGGCAGGACTCGCCATCGACGCCTATTTAACGGCGATTTGGTAGAGTTCTTGACTCCAGCTTAACAAAAATCTATGTTTTAGGCCCCCAGCGGGGCGATCGCCATCTAAGGGCAGCTCGGGCGGCCTCGATTGGCACAGAACAGACAGGATATGATACATATACTGTCCTGGAGCCTTCGGCGGAATCCCGTTTTATGAGTCCTAATCCAATTCAACCTCAGACCTTTGCGTTAACGACCCCTCTCTATTACGTCAACGCGCTTCCCCATATTGGCAGTGCCTATACAACGGTGGCCGCCGATGTGGTGGCGCGATTTCACCGCCTTATGGGCCATTCTGTGTCTTTTGTCACGGGAACTGATGAACATGGACAGAAAATCCAACGCACAGCCCAAGAGAAGGAACGAGATCCTCAAGAATATTGTGATGAGATCGTGGCCTGTTTTGAAGATCTCTGGCAAAAGCTGAATATCCGCTACGATTGCCTCAGCCGCACGACGGCCCCCCGCCACGAGGCGATCGTGCGGGAGTTTTTCCAACGGGTTTGGGATAATGGCGATATCTATCTCGGCCAGCAAAAAGGCTGGTATTGTGTAGCCTGTGAAGAGTTTAAGGATGAAGGGGAACTCTTAGAGGATCATTATTGCCCGCTGCATCCGAATCGCCAGGTGGAATGGCGGGATGAGGAAAATTA
>CAZXWM010000215.1:0-4101 GCA_964644215.1 uncultured Phormidium sp. | reverse complement strand
AATTACTTCTTCCGTCTCTCTAAGTATCAAGCTGCGTTAGAAGAGCTTTATCAACGGCAATCGGATTTCATTCAACCGCCGATGCGTCGCAATGAGGTGCTCAATTTCGTGCAAGGGGGATTAAAGGACTTCTCGATTTCCCGCGTCAATATGGATTGGGGGTTTCCGGTTCCTGAACACCCAGAGCACACGCTTTATGTTTGGTTTGATGCGCTGTTGGGCTATATCACGGGATTGTTAGAGCCTGATGATGAGCCAACCTTGGCCCAGGTGATGCAGCGAGGCTATCCTTTCGATTTACATCTGATTGGTAAGGATATTTTGCGCTTCCATGCGGTGTATTGGCCGGCGATGTTGCTCTCGGCGGGAATGCCGTTACCCGAACGGGTGTTTGGCCATGGGTTTCTGACGAAGGACGGCCAGAAAATTAGTAAGACTCTCGGTAATACGGTCGATCCTGTGGATTTGGTGGCCCGATTCGGTTCTGATGCCTTTCGTTATTATTTTATGAAGGAAATCGAGTTTGGCCGGGATGGTGATTACAATGAGACTCGTTTTATCAATACCGTCAATGCGGATCTGGCCAATGACTTGGGGAATCTACTGAATCGCACCTTGGGAATGACTCGCAAATACTGCGGGGGAACGGTTCCTGATCTCGATGCGACGGCGATCGCTCCTGAGAACCCGCTCAAGGCGTTGGGGGACCCTTTGACAGCACAGGTGCGACAAGCTTATGAGTCTCTCGCCTTCCATCAGGCCTGCAATGCTAGTTTAAGTCTGGTGCGTGCCGGGAATAAATATATTGACGATCGCGCTCCTTGGTCGTTGTACAAACAAGGGGAACAAGCGGCCGTTGAGGAGGTTCTCTATAGTGTATTGGAGTCGGTGCGTCTCGTGGCCTATTTACTCTCGCCGGTGGTTCCCGAGTTGAGTACGGCAATTTATGGGCAACTTGGCTACTCAACTGACTTTGATCAGATCGAGTCGATTCAGGAAACAGCTCCCTTTGAGCATCATGGCCGCTGGGGGGTTCTTCCTCCTGGACAAGCCTTGAGTAAACCTGAACCCGTGTTTCGACGGATTGAGGTCCCGAGCGAATAATCTCAATTGGTGTAGATTAGTGAAGGGTTGCGATCGCCTCTGTTGTCGGAGATCTTCTGGACTCCCAGACAGATGGTTTATCGAACCCTTTGTCTTTTTTTTCAAAAACCAGAAATTATAATGGGAGTATGGCCCCATCGTCTTTAAAGGCGATCGCCGGGGCCTTTCATTTAAATTCTCTGATAGATAACAACGCTGAGGATAACAAGCCATGTTAAATGATTTCGAGCATGACTCGATCTTTACGCCGGAACAGGTGCTAGAGAATCGAGGTCGTATAGCCATTTTTATTGATGGTTCTAATCTCTTCTATGCGGCGATGCAGTTGGGTATGGAAATTGACTATACCAAGCTCCTATGCCGCTTGACGGCAGGTTCACGGCTACTTCGTTCGTTTTTCTATACGGGGGTCGATCGCACCAATGAGAAACAGCAGGGGTTTCTGCTGTGGATGCGTCGCAATGGCTATCGGGTCATTGCTAAGGATTTGGTGCAGCTTCCTGATGGCTCTAAAAAAGCCAACCTGGATGTGGAAATTGCGGTTGATATGATGGCTCTAGTGGGAGCCTATGATACGGCAATTCTGGTCAGTGGTGATGGGGATTTAGCCTATGCTGTCGATGCAGTCAGCTATCGGGGGGTGCGGGTTGAGGTGGTCAGTTTGCGATCGATGACGAGCGATAGTCTGATTAATGTCGCCGATCGCTATATTGATTTAGAGAATATCAAAGAGGAAATTCAAAAAAATCCTAGACATCATCCTTACACCTATCGTCCTCTTTCGGGGGTTGGCAGTTCTCCGGTGGTTGAGGATAAACCGGCTAAGTAAGGCCCACGTCAATATCCCCTATCACGACGATTATGCCCTCTATTTTGTCTGGTTCTCGGTTAAACCCCAGCCTTCGCCGGCCGGGTTATGTTGGCTTGCTGTTACTGCTGCTGACCTGGCTGGCGGCCTGTACGCCAACGACGCAAAATCCCGATCCCACTGAGTCGATCGCATCTCAACAGGTTGATCCAAGTCTCACCTTTGATAATGTCACCTTGGAACAGGTGGGGGAAGATGGAACCGTATTGTGGGTGGTTCATGCCGAGCGTGTGACCTATAGTGGCGATCGCCAGGTGGCTCAATTGGAGAATCCCTCGGGTCAACTCTATCGGGAGGGGGAACCGATTTATGATATTGAGGCGCGATCGGGCATTTTGGAACAGGAAAATCAGAAGATTTTTCTGGAGGATGAAGTGGTGGTGATTGAAACTCGCAATCAGGTTGTGGTTCGTGGGGATAAGATGACCTGGGAACCTCAGGGCGATCGCCTAGAGATTCAAGAGAATGTCACCGCCACTCACGACACGGCTCATCTGCAAGGACAACAGATGATCTTCCTCAGTGACACGCAACATCTACAAGTCATCGGCGAGGTGTTGGCTAACCTAACTGAGCCGTCGTTACAACTGAGTACGGAGGAACTCCTCTGGCAAATTCCCGAAAAGTTAGTTATTGGGGAGTTTCCGGTTCAGGTGGCTCGTTATGAATGGACGCCAGGGTCTCCTGAGACGGACTCTGAGCCACCTGAGAGTCAAGAAGCATCTGAAAACTCTGAAAACTCCCAGGAAAGTCCTCCTCCCCCGGAACCTCGCGATTTACAAGCGGTAACGGTGACAGATCGGGCCACGGCTGAAAGTATTGAAGTGAACTTAGCCACCCAGGTGGCTCAGCTACAAGACAATGCTCGTCTGGCTCTACTCGATCCGGCGGTGGATGTGGTCAGTCATCGCCTCGACTGGGATTTACAGGCGGAATTGCTCACATCCGATGTGCCGTTGCGGGTGACTCACCGGGAGAAACAGGTGGTCTTGAGTGGAAATCGTGGTTGGATGAATTTACTGGAGCAGGTGTTTTATTTGCAAGAGGGGATTGAGGTGTTGGGGGAGGAAAATCAAGCTCAGTTGACGGCTAATGAACTGACTTGGTTTATGCCGTCTGAGTCTTTTGAGGCCCGAGGGAATGTGGTCTATCGTCAGGTTGACCCGTTGTTACAACTGAGTGGCCCCCGAGCCAATGGCAAGTTGGAGGAGGAAACGTTTGTGGTGAGTGGTGGGGATGTGGTGACGGAAGTTCAGGTGGATTCTCAGCTATGAAGCCGAGTTGAGCGGGGGTTAGTGGGGGCTAGGAGCGTAGCGGACGGGAATGGCGATCGCCGCTTGCAGGCGAGTGGCGATGTCTTGGAGAACCTCTCTGGAGACGGATTTGAGTTGACGCACGGCGTAGGGGCGATCGCCGGCACTGTGATTTCCTCGGCCGTCGAGTTGATGTCCGATGGGTTTGGGACGGGTGGGGGTGTTGAGTTGGATTTCTTGGGGCTGAAGTTGCTCAACTAGCTCTTGGTAGGCGGTTTCTTCGGCGGCTGTCCAAGGAGTCAGAAGCATGGTTTGAATATCGACGATTCCGGGGTAGTCACGGCGGAATCGATGTAAGCCGTTTAGGATTTGCTGCCAAGATAGGCCGCTGACGGGACGATTGATGCGACGCAAGAGGTCGGGGTTGGGCGCGTCGAGTTTCAGGGAGACGCGATCGGCTTGGTTTAGGGCAGCTCGCACGTCGGCATCGTTGAGCAGGGTGGCGTTGCTGAGGACGATGACGGGTTTTTGGGTGATCTCTTTGACGGCGGCGATCGCCTCCCCTAAGTTTTCGGCTAAGGTCGGTTCACCGCTACCGCTAAAGGTGATCACATCCACGGGCCAAGGCGCATAGTCTTGTAGGGCTTCAATAACGGTGGAGGTGGGGACGAAAATCTGCCGCTGTTGGGTTTTGCGCTCGATTTCCCCAAGTTGGCAGTAGGCGCAGTCAAAGCTACAGGTTGATACTTCGCCGATGAGGTCAATCCCGAGGGAGGTTCCATAGCGCCAGGAGGTGACGGGGCCGTAGATGGGGGTGAACATGGGGGAAGAAGGCAAGAGGCAAGAGGCAAGAGGCAAAAGAAGGGAACAGGGAAC
>CAZXWM010000214.1:0-7213 GCA_964644215.1 uncultured Phormidium sp. | reverse complement strand
AACAGGCAACAGGCAACAGGCAACAGGCAACAGGCAACAGGCAACAGGGAACAGATAATAATGTAGCTCATCAGACTCGAAAACGCTATATGATGTGTGACAATTAGCAACTCATGAGTCACAATTGACAACAAACTAACTATGATTCGGCATTGGCAAAGTTGGCTCATCCTGGGTGCAGTGATTCTGCTGGCGATCGCGCCAATGCTCGAACGCAGCTATCCAATCACCCATTCAACCCACTTTAATCTCAGTTGGGCCGTTCAATACCAACAGCAGTTTTTCAGCGGACAACTCTATCCACGCTGGCTAGAATTCTCCAACTTCGGCTTTGGTAATGCCACCTTTGCCTTCTATCCCCCTCTCTGTATGTTGGCAACCCTGCCCTTTCGCGCCCTCGGCTGGGGACTTGAAGGCTCTCTCATTGGCAGTATGGCCCTAGCCATGGCCATCTTAGCCGGCGGCTTATATCGCTGGGGCGATCGCCTCTTTCCCCGCCCGATTGCCATCCTCGTCGCCGCCTTAGGCATCCTCTCACCCTATTTCCTCGTTGACATCTATCAACGGGGGTCCCTCGGAGAAATCTGGGCCATCGCCCTCATTCCCTGGATTAACCTCGCCACCCTAGATATCGTCAACAACCCGCATCAGCCCAACTCACGCCAGCCAGACAACAACCCCGAAACCCCATCGAGAGCATTCCTCACAACCTGGAGAACCCGGCTTGGGGGCAAACTTCTACCCCTAACCGGCTACTATAGCCTCCTCGTTCTCTCCCATCTGCCCACCCTGCTGATATTTACCCTCATTTGGCTGCCATTTCCCGCCTGGATAGCCGCCCCAGGACAACGCAAAGCCGCCCTATATCGCTGTTACCTTGCCCTTCTCCTAGCCCTTGGACTCAGCGCATTTTTTCTCGTCCCCATTCTCCTCGATAGCAGTTCCGTCCAACTGTCGGCCCTCTACAATTCCCCCGACTACCTGCCGCAAAATCGCCTCCTCCTCTCAGGACTTTGGCAATTGCAGCCCCAACTAACCGAACATTGGTTCGATCGCAGTTTACTCAATCTCTGGTGGCTGTTAGTGTTCGTTAGCCTCGTCTCTGGCTTCGTCACCCTGCTAATCGCCTGTGGTTGGCGTCGTAACCCCCCTCAGCTACGCCTTAGTAGCTATTGGCTTGTCGCCAGTAGTATCGCCCTACTGATGACCACCGATCTCCTGGGATGGTTGTATCGAGTCACCTACGTCTTACAAGCCATTCAATTTTCCTGGCGTTGGCTGGCCATTCCCTGCGTCTATGTGCCATTGCTGCTGGGGTACTGGCTGGCGACGAGCGATCGCAGCCATCCCTCATCCCCCGCCCACCGAGGCGCTGTAGCCGTCCTCTCCGGGCTGTTAGGGGTGGCCATTGTCAGCCAGATAGCCCAAGGCATCATCATCGCCGAACGCGCCAGCTACGACCCCTCAAGCGTCCATCAATTTGCTCGACTCGCCAGCCAAAAAACCATCACCGATCGCTACGTCTTGCCCCCAGGAGAGCGATTTCTCAACTGGCATTGGCGACGAGGAGAACAACTTGCGCTTATCGACGTCTACGAATATCGAGCGAAATGGGTAAACTTAGAAATGCCACCGCCCCAGGAGTATCCCTTACTCGCCTGGCAAAATGGAGTAGAAGGGGAGTTAGTACGCGATCGCTGGGAACCCGGTCAACGCATCTTTTCGGCTCACAATCCCACCCTAATCTCCCAAGCCGTTGAACTCCGCAGCTTCGACTACCCCGCTTGGTTCGTTCGTCTCGATGACCGCCCTTGGCGACGAGTTGACCATACCCCAGATGGGCGGATTCAAGTTTGGATTCCGCCGGGAGTTCATCAAGCCACCATTGCCTATCAGGGAACATTTGCAGAGCATCTTGGACTCATCATCACGAGCATGACGGGCCTGTTCATCGGTTTAGGAGTCGCCCTCAGCATCGGCCAACCCCCTCAACCAACCCCCAACATCCCCCAATCATGACCAGGGTTCCTCTATTTTGTTTAACCCCTTGTTTTATCGCCCCAACCATCATGTGGTCAGCCCTTAAACGACGTTTGGCTCAACGCACGTTCAACCTCTCCTCCTGCGAAGGCTACAAGCTGATTGCGGCCACCGGTGTGGCTGGGCTTGTTTTGCTGTTACGGGGTTTGGGACTCTTACAAGGAGCCGAATGGGCCGCATCGGATCTCTTTGTGCGCCTACGACCCTCACATCCCCTCAGTGAGCGTTTGCTGGTGGTAGGAATTGATGAAGACGACTTACGTTCTGCCCGAACCTGGCCAATTCCCGACCAGGTGTTAGCGGATTTGATTGAACGTTTAAACGAGTCTAATCCTCGCGCCATTGGCTTAGATATCTATCGAGATTTACCCGTTGAGCCGGGTCATGACCGAATTACGGCCTTGTTTGAACAGCAAGAAAACCTGATCGGCATTGAGAAACTCGAAGATGAAAACGGCTCCAAAGTCAATGCCCCTCAAGTTCTCAAAGACCGAAATGCTGTGGGCTTTAACAATACCTTGGTCGATGCCGATGGAGTTGTCCGCCGTAGTTACCTCTATCTGCGCGATCGTAACCGGGAACTGCATCGTAGCTTTGCTCTCAAGTTGGCGTTGCTGTACTTGGAACAGGAGAATCTTAGCGCCCAAGAGGGGCCAACGGGGGAGATGCAGATCGCTGCAGCGGTATTTCCCCAGTTCGAGTCCAATGATGGCCCCTATGTTCGGGCTGACAATCGTGGCTATCAGTTTCTGCTTAACTATCGCGGCCGCGCTAGCGAGATTGAGACTGTCAGCTTGCAGCAGGTGTTAAATGGGGAGGTTTCGGAGGAATTAATTCGCGATCGCGTCGTCTTGATTGGCTCAACGGCGTCGAGTATTCGCGATGTGTTTATTACCCCCTATAGTCGCAGTCTCCTCAATACTCAGAAAGAAGTTCCAGGGGTATTACTCCAGGCCGAGTTTGTCGGACAGCTTCTCGATGCGTCGTTGGAAGGGCGACCGATGCTGACGGTTTGGCCTGAACTGGCTGAAGTGATCTGGATCTTAGGTTGGGCTTGGCTTGGCGCGTTCCTGAGTTGGATCTTACCCTCGGTGCGGCGATCGCTCGTGGCTCTCGTCATCGCCATGTTACTGTTGACGGGACTCGGCTATGGCGCGTATTGTCTCAATTTGTGGATTCCGGTGATTCCCGCTCTCTTGTCCCTGTCTGGCTCAACGGCTGTCATTGTTGGTTATCTAGCGTACTTAGGTGAGGAATTACGCAAATCTAAGGAATTTTTGCAAAGCATTATCAACACCATTCCCGACCCCATTTTTGTCAAAGACACCGCCTTACGTTCTGTGGTCTTGAACCAAGCCTATAGTGACTTAGTCGGCTATCCCCTGAAGACATTACTCGATTGTTCCGAAGTCGAGATCTTTCCCCCAGCCCAAGCTGAAGCCTTCGGGCGAGAAGATGAACAGGTTTTGAAAACAGGGTGCGATCGCGAAACCGAAGAAACTCTCACCGACGCTCAGGGAAACATTCATATCTTAGCCACCAAGCGATCGCTTCACTCCGACGGCTCTGGTAACCACTTCCTGATTGGTGTGATTCGTGATATCACCGAACGCAAGCTCCTCGAAGACCAACTTAAGCAGATGGCGGCTGAGTTAGCCGAGTCCAATGCTGCCCTCAAACAAGATGCCAATCACGACGAACTCACGGGATTGCCCAACCGCAAACTTTTTCAAGAACGTCTTAAACAGTCGATTGATTGGGCGCAAAGCCATCAAAAACTCGTAGCAGTTATGTTTTTAGATCTCGATGGCTTCAAAGAGGTGAATGATACATTGGGTCATGCGTCGGGTGATATTTTGCTACAACATGTTGCCAATCGTTTGAGTAGCAGTTTACGAGGAAGTGACACCGTCGCCCGTTTAGGTGGCGATGAATTTACCGTTATTTTACCCGGCATTCCTAGCATTGCTGATGCCGAGCGTGTCGCTCAAAAATTAGTTCAAACCCTCGCAGAACCCTTCCAACTCGAAGAGGGAACCGTCTCAGTCACCACCAGTTTAGGAATCGGCATTTACCCCATCCATGAACATCAACTTGATAAGCTCATTCATCTGGCGGACGAAGCCATGTTTGAGGCAAAAAATCAGGGTAAAAACTGTTATTGCCTGGTTCGATTAAATCCTAAATCACCCGAATAAGCGCCACGCGATCGTCCTAGGGGATTGCCCTTAATGCAGCCCCCTAGCCCGAACGCGATCGCGAAGAGTCCATCATTAGCCGCGAGATCTAATAATAGGGAACCTCAAAGTTAGAGGGGTCTTGAATAAAGCGTAACGCCTCCTCCTCAAGACGATGGATGAGGATTGGCTCTAAACTTTTATCCTGACGGAGCGCACTTAAATATCCATCTAAGTAAAGTCTAAGATCATCGGTCCGATAGCCTCGACTCCAGAGGCCCGTAAAGCGGTCGGTCAGGGCTTGGTAATGCCGGATTGTCAGAGTATTTTGTAACATGGTTAAGTCGGTTAACAGAAGGACAAATTGACAGGGAACAGGAGATTCAGCCCGAGGGCTGGCCCCCTCCTTTTAGGGTAGCAGAAACCAGTCAAGCCTGTCTCTGACCTAGATCACTCCCCAACGTCAGGTAACAGGAGTTACAGAACCATGACAAAGCCTTTGCTAGTTTAGGATTGCTTCCCGTTTTAGACCGATCGAACACTACAGGGGTATAGTTTGTTGTGAGTTCTGTTTGCATCCAAATCGTTGAGGGAAACCCTCAACTGCGATCGCTCCTAGGTTGGCATCTTCAGCAAGCCGGATACAGCGTCTGTCAGTCCGCAGACCTCAGACACGCACAAGATGTCTTCTATCACCGCCAGCCCACCTTAGCCATTGTTGATTCTGATCTTCGAGACGGAGATGGGGTTGAATTTGCCCGTTGGCTCTATCAACAACATCAATCTCTTGTCCTCATGTTGTCAGCCCGTAATAGCGAAGCCGACATTGTAGCGGCCCTCAAAGCTGGGGCTGATGACTATATCTGTAAACCCTTTGGAATGCAGGAGTTTTTGGCCCGAGTTGAAGCCCTCTTACGTCGTCACCGCACCATGGCCCCTCCCGCCTGTCTCGAATATGGTGACATCAAGGTTGATATCGTACAGCGGCGGGTTCGCTATCAAGATCAGCCCATTGAATTAACCCCGCAAGAGTTCAGCTTACTCTATGTGTTGGCTCAAGCTGGGGGAACGCCCCTGAGTCGTTCAGAGTTACTGCAACGAGCTTGGCCCGATGCCATTGACAACCCCCGGACTATTGACACCCATGTTCTCTCACTGCGGAAAAAAATCGAACGAGATCCTCGCCAACCCAATTTAATTCAAACCGTTCGTAATGTGGGGTATCGCTTCAACTTAACCGGGGCTGAATCTATGGCTGAACATCCCCCTGGGCAAGAGTTTCAAGACGCTTACACCGTCAATCGTCAGAGCCTCAATAGTCTCAACAGTCAACCGGGGTCTTTGTCAGTTCCGGGGACGAGCCAACGAACGACGGTAACACAGCCGTCTACTGTGAGTCATTCCTTGAGAGGGTAATGCAACCTGGCCAACTTGTTCAAACCTCACCCACATCTCATAGAATGTTAAAACAGAAAGACGCGATCGCTCAGTGATCGCGTCTTTCGTTTGTCCAAGACTATTCCCGCATCTAGGGGAGTTGACCCACTGCCACCCCGTCACCAGGATGGGCGTGAGCTAAATCAGCTTGACAGCCCGGAGTCCGAGCAGCAAGACCACCGCTAACGCAAACGCCCCACCTACCATGAGTAAATATGCCACAACACCAGACATAAGCTTATCTCCTGTTTTATCAATATCTATTTGCCTTTATTAAACCATGACGCAGTCCGTTATCCCTGTGAACTTGCCTCAAAACGCGTACGAGATCGCCCTGGCCTCCGATAGCCTCGATCGCCTCGGAACCTGGCTCAAATCCCTAAATTTGGGGCGTAAGCTGATGCTGGTCTCCAATCCCACCGTGTTTGGCTATTACGGTAAACGGGCGATCGCCAGCTTGGAAACGGCCGGCTTCGAGGTTCACCAGCATCTATTCAACGATGGCGAAGCCTATAAAACCCTCGATTCTGTGGCGCAGCTGTACGATAAAGCCCTGGCCGCCGGCTTGGAGCGCAATTCAACCTTTATTGCCCTCGGCGGCGGTGTAGTGGGCGATATGACGGGCTTTGCTGCCGCCACCTGGTTACGAGGCATTGGCTTTATCCAGATTCCCACAACGCTCCTGGCGATGGTGGATGCCTCTATCGGCGGTAAAACTGGCGTGAACCATCCCCAGGGCAAAAACCTCATTGGCGCGTTTTATCAGCCCCGTTTGGTCCTGATTGACCCCGCTGTGTTACAAACCCTGCCCGAACGAGAGTTTCGCGCCGGGATTGCCGAAGTGATTAAATATGGTGTCATTTGGGATGCTGAGTTATTCAGTCAATTAGAGGCCGCTAGACATCTGGCTCATCCTGGCAATCTTTCGAGTCAACTATTGCATGAAATCTTGATGCGATCGTGTCAAGCCAAAGCCGAAGTAGTCGGTCAAGATGAGAAAGAGGCGGGATTACGGGCGATTCTCAACTACGGCCATACCATCGGTCATGCCGTCGAGAGTCTAACCGGCTATACCGAACTTCTCCACGGCGAAGGAGTGGCCATCGGTATGGTTGCCGCCAGTCGTCTAGCCGTCGCCCTCAATCTCTGGTCCGCCGAAGAGGATACCCGCCAAACCCAGGTGATTGAGAAAGCCGGCCTTCCCACTCGCATTCCCGAAGGGGTTGAGATTGAGGCCATCATCGCCAAACTGCAAACCGATAAGAAGGTCAAAGATGGACGAGTTCGCTTTGTTCTCCCTACCCGCATCGGCAATGCAACGGTGAGCGATCGCGTCGATAACGAACTCATCCGCGACACCCTAACTCAATTACAGCCGTTAACGGTTAACCGTTAACCGTTGCTGGTTACAAAACAATAGTTGCAAAACACAGGAAACAGGCAGGCTAGGCGGAGGACTTACCATCCCCTCCATCCCAGAGGCTAAGGCTGGGTGTTCCCTATCCCCTGTTCCCTGTTCCCTGTTCCCTGTTCCCTGTTCCCTGTTCCCTGTTCCCTGT
>CAZXWM010000213.1:1731-7232 GCA_964644215.1 uncultured Phormidium sp. | reverse complement strand
TCGCTGTTTCTTCGTCAGGTTCGTTGTCGTCTTGCTCTGATTCGTCTAATTCATTCGCTGTTTCTTCGTCTTCGGAGTCGTCTTGCTCTGATTCGTCTAATTCATCCGTAATTTCTTCGTCTTCGGAGTCTTCCTGATCCAAATCGTCTGACTCGTTGGATGTTTCTCCATCTGAGTTGTTGTCGTCGGAGTCTTCTAACTCATCAGCAATGTTTTCGTCACCCTCGTCTTCAGATTTCTCGACTTGACTGGAGGGTTCTTCGTCACCGTCTTCTACGCTATCTTCCCCGTCTTCTTCTGGAAAGGGGATCTCTTCTCCAATGTCCTCATCTGGGATCTCTTCGTTGTCTATATCAACGGGATCTCCCAAATCGTCGGAATCTGAGGTGTCTTCACCGCTGCTGTCTTCAGATTCGCTGAGAGACTCGTCAGAGTCCTTATCTATCACGTTGGAGTCCGTCTCAGACTCGTCCGAGTCGGGAAAATCCATCTCGTCACCGTCAGGAAAGTCGGAGATGGCGATCGCATCGTCTTCACCCGCGTCCACCAGACCACTGGGGGTATAGATGGGTTCGAGGATAAAAGTCTGGGCGAAATCTTCGAGGGAATCGGCTTGCTGGCGTTCTTCTTGTAAGCGTTGTTTGAGCCAAGAGGTGAAGTGAAACAGAAACATAGTGGTAGATACTCCAAAGCAACCGGACGAGAGTGAGAATCGGTACAAAGCCTATCTATCGGGTTGCAGCTCGTTTTATCGCCAAACCGAACCCAATTCATCTGTTGTATCGACTGTTTTAAGTTAATCTATTTCTTCTAGTTTGTCCATCAATACAACAGCATTCTTTGGCAAAAAATTACCGTTTTTTATAAACTTAAAAACCCTCTTGTAACTCTGTCACCTTAATAACGAGAACTTTACGGAAGGCGGAGAAAGTTGTAATTTTTCTTCACATAAGACCGGCCGATCGCCCCCCAACATCCCGGACATCCCCAATCGCTCAAACCCCGGCCCAATCAGGGACAATCAGCAAATAGCCCTCAAAAATCGAGACCTGATCTCAATCCCCAAGCAGCCAGTCCCAGCAAAACATTAAGTTTTATGAAAATTTAGCGGCCATCATGGCCCAAACAACTTAGCCGAGGGTAGTCACTACCCTCGGCTGATAATTCTAATCGCCGGCCTAACCCGACCCCTATCTGGGCTTAATCATCCCAACCCGTACCATCATCAAACTGATGATCCTTCCAGAACTGTTCCGCAAAGGCCACACTGGGGTGCATCGGTGGCTTCGGCTGACTCGATAACGGCATCCCCGCTTGCTTCGGGGTGCGATCGCCCTTACGGGAATTACAAGTACTACACGCCGTCACCACATTATCCCAAGTATGAGTTCCCCCCTTAGACTTAGGAATCACATGGTCGAGCGTCAGATTCTTGCGACTCCCACAATACTGACAGGTATGATGATCGCGCCGCAGCACCTCCCGACGACTCACCCGAGGTACCTTCCAAATTCGCTCCGTTCCCGTGAACTTCATGCGAATATGCTCAGGAACCTCTAAGACCATCGACGGCGATCGCACCTGCCAGAAACTGACATTCTCCGTAATTTGGAGCGGTTCAGCCTTTCCCGCCAACAGTAACACCACAGCCCGTCGTACATTAATCCGGCTAATCGGCAGATAGTTTTGAGAAAACACAACCACCGACTGACTCAAAACATTCGTTATGCCAGTCACAATAAACCTCCCTATGCAAAACCCCCACTTCAGAAGCCAATCGAAGCGGGGGTGAGAATCGTGAAGACCCGAGAGGGGTAACGGTTTCGCTGATCAAAAAACCAAGCGTCTAACCGACTCGCCCCACAGCGGTAACTATCCGCGTTATGATTCCACACCACCCGCGCCCTATCATTTCAACGCCCAAAAGCCAGCCATGACGGCGCAACGAGACACCTGCCGCCCCAGACAGGGCGGCGGTCTCGTAATCAGCTAAAAATGGCAGAAAATGACAGTTCACGGTTTAACAGGTAAAACAGTGGGCGCTTTGAATACGCCTTTCTGCATACTACACTAATAGTACAAATGTTGTCCACCTCTCCTTGGAGTCCATGACCAATGCCCATTCAGACACCCCCACAGACCACCTCAACCACCCAGATGCAAGTTACCAGCATCCGCCTCGAACGAAGCCTCAAAGATAGACTCAAAGAACTCTCCGGGTCCCAGGGCTATCAAGCCCTCGTCCGCGATATCCTCTGGAATTACGTTCAATACCAATCCGGCGACTATAAACCCGAATTTAGCAAAGCCGATATTCGAGCCAGTCTACCCGCGATCGCCCAAAAACAAGAACGCTGCGTCCTCACCGGAAAACTCATCGCCCCCCAAGAATCCATGCTGTTCGGACTCACGCCACAAGGAAGTCTCGTTCCCCTGAGTTTAGACAGCCTAAATCATTAATCGTCCTAAGACAAAAAACCTCCCGTCATCTCAGACAACGGGAGGTTTTCAGTCAATGGGGTTCAACAAAAACCCCGAACAGAAGACTCTAGCGGCCCTTCTTCACATCCTTAGCCATGTTACGGAACATATCCATACTGGTGTCCGTACGGACGTTACGACGCTCAAAGCTTTGACCGAGACCACCACTACTGCTGGTGTTCGTGCTGCTATTAGCATTCATGCTGGCACCCGGCGTATTTCCCACACTGGGAGTCGGCTGGCTGTTACCAAACTTACGTTCTTCCATCGACGACACATCAACCAAGCGTTCCGTATCGCCTTGGTTGAAGTTTTTCTGTCCCTTGGGAAATGTGTGACGCACCTGTTTCGAGGTCCGCATATAGTCGATGTCGCCGTAGGTCTTAGCCGCGTCGTCATCTAAGAAATAAGCCTGACTCGGCTGTTGTGCCTTAATCGTATTCTGTTCTTTCTGCTTCTTGCGTCCAAAGAGTCCGCGAATAAATCCAGTCATAATATAGCTTTCCCCAGCTGGTGCGTATTTGGTTCTAGTTATCTGAATCATAACAAAAGTTAGCAGAGTTTTCTCATAAACCTTTAAGAAAGCTGAAAATAGCATTCAGCGATCGCCATCCCAATCCCCCAGAATCAACCTTATTAAGCCCTTTAACGCCCCTCAGCCTCTGAATGAGCCGTATATTAATTTTTGTAAAGATTGATTTATTTTCTATAAACGACAGTCCCATCGGGGCGCAGCCGTGATACCGCGCCCCAAAGCCAACTACTCCGCCCCCTCAATCGGCGCAAACCCATGACGCTGGATATTCTCCGTCATCGTGCGCGGTTCGAGGAACTGCAACAAATAATCGGGACCACCGGCCTTCGAACCCACCCCAGACAACTTAAAGCCACCAAAAGGTTGACGAGAGACGATCGCCCCCGTAATGCCTCGATTCACATAGAGATTCCCCACCTCAAACTCCAGCATCGCCCGGTCAATATGAGACGGAGTCCGCGAATAAATCCCCCCCGTCAAGGCATAATTCGTACCATTGGCCACCGCCAACGCCTCATCAAAGTTAACAACCTTCAACACCGCCAACACGGGGCCAAAAATCTCCTCCTGGGCGATGGTTGCCTCCGGCGTAACATCCGTAATCACAATCGGCCCCACAAAATAGCCCGGTTGCGGCGACGGTAACTCCACCGCCACCGTTCCCTCCTGCTTCCCTTGGGCAATATACTCACGAATCCGCTGCTGGGCCTTGGCATCAATCACCGGCCCTACCTGAGTTCCCGGCTTCGACGCATCGCCCACATTCAGCGATCGCACCGCCTCCGTCAACCGGCCAACAAACGCCTCATACACCGACTCAAGCACAATCACCCGAGAACAAGCCGAACATTTCTGACCACTATACCCAAACGCCGACTGCACCACCCCAGCCACCGCCTGATCGAGATCAGCACTCTCATCAATGATGATGCCATTCTTGCCACCCATCTCGGCAATCACCCGTTTCAGGTGTTTTTGCCCCGGTTGCAATATCGCCGCATCCCGATAAATCTGACAGCCGACTTCCTGAGATCCCGTAAAGGTAATCATCTGGACATCCCGATGTTTCACCAAATGGGCACCGACGGTCGATCCCTTCCCAGGAATAAACTGAAACACTCCCTTCGGAATCCCCGCCTCAATCAAAATTTCTGCCAACTTGGCCGCAATCACACTCGACACTTCCGCCGGCTTCAAGAGGGTACAATTCCCCGCCACCAACGACGCTACCGTCATCCCCGTGGGAATCGCCAGAGGGAAATTCCAGGGCGAAATAATCAAACTAATGCCCCGAGGCTGATAGTGATAGCGATTATTTTCTCCCGGAATATCATAAGCCGTCCCCGCTTCTAGCCGTTCCATCTCCGAGGCATAGTAACGACAAAAATCGATCGCCTCAGACACTTCTCCATCACATTCAGCCAGCGGTTTCCCCACCTCCAACAGCATCCAAGCGTTGAGTTCATGACGACGCTGTTCCATCAACTCTGCCGCCTTGCGTAAAATGCCGGCCCGTTCCGCCACCGGAGTTCCTCGCCAAGCTGCAAAGGCCGCCTTGGCCGTGGCCACCGCCTCATCAGCCTGTTCGATTGAAATCAAACCCACCGTTCCCACAACTTCTTCAGGATTCGAGGGATTCAGCGATTGGGCCGTCTCTTGAGTTGCCACAAACTCCCCATTGAGCCAAGGTTGATAGGATTGCCCCAACTGTTGCCGGACCTGGGATACCGTCTGCCAGGCGCGATCGCGGATCTCAGCTTGAGCATAATCACAATCCGACGCATTCGCAAACGGTAGCCCTAGCGGGGCAAACTCCGGCTTCTGAGGATCGAGTTGCGGTGGGGCGATTAACGCCTCAATCGGGCGATTTTCCAAATTTTGTCGTAGGAAGGAACTGTTCGCCGTGTTCTCCAACAAACGACGAATCAGATAAGACATTCCCGGTAACAATTCCCCATAGGGACAATAGACGCGTACCCGATGGCCCCGCTTGGCTAGGGCCTTGGCTAACTTGTCCCCCATGCCATAGAGAACTTGCATTTCCACCCGTCGCCGGGGAATGTTGAGGGTTTCGGCGATCGCACAGGCCAGGGCCTGCGATCGCACATTATGACTACCAATGGCTGCATACAAATACTCGTGATGTTCCAACAACAGCCGTGTCAACCGTTCAAAATTGAGATCTGTAGCGGCCTTATCGTTATAGACTGGCTGCGGCCAATCATGTTGTTGAGCGCGAATTGTCTCACGATCCCAATAGGCCCCCTTCACCAACCGTACCGTCACCGGGGTTCCTCGTTGCTTGGCCCAATCAATCAGGCCCCGTAAATCCGCTTCCGACTCTCGCAGATAGGCTTGTAGCGTCATCCCCACATCACTGCGATCGCGAAACTCAGGTTCCCAGAGAATTTTCTTAAGAATCGAGAGAATCAGATCCTTATACTCATATTGCTCCATGTCAAAGTGAACCGCCGCCCCAGTCGCC
>CAZXWM010000213.1:0-1721 GCA_964644215.1 uncultured Phormidium sp. | reverse complement strand
CCGATCGAGCCGGCCCGCTGGAGCGATCCTCCGCCCTGCAACCGCCCGCCGCCCCAGTCGCCTGACTATGGCGCAAAATCTCCCGGACGCGATCGCTGACACGCGCTTCACTTCCCTGGGCATCGAGAGCATTAAACTGAGAATAAAACGCCGTCAACTTCACCGACACCTGCGCCCGAGGTAACGCCTCACCCTCGGCCTCATCAATTTGCGGAATCGCCCGCCAATCTTGCGCCGCCGTCGCCAACTCGCTCATTAACTCACGATAGCGGTCAAAATACTGTTGCGCTTCTTGTTCCGTAATCACCGCTTCCCCAAGTAAGTCAATCGTAAACGCCAATTTATCTTTGCGCAGGCGTTTAACGGTTTCAATGACTTTAGGGAGCGTTTCCCCAGCAATATATTTATAGGCCAGGGTTTCCACGCCGGTAGCCACCGTAGTCGCCGCCACTTGTCCCGCCATAGAATCGCCGCCACTGAAGCTAATCAGTTTCTTTAAGGCCTCGGGGAGTTCCACATCTTCAGTGGTGAGATACTCTTGCAGATGACGGGCAATTTCCGCTTTACTCCGCAAGGCCGGTAAACAGTCAATAAAACGGAACAGTTGCACCCGTAAACCGGGGTTCCCCATGGCCCAATCGAGCAATTTATCATCCCAGCGCATCTGTTCGCGGACTTTCGCGAAAAATCCACCAGTTTCGCGGGTTGCAGCCAACAGTTCTCGGGCAATGTCCTGAGTTTTGGCGTCGTAGGGGGTTGAGTTAGAGGTTTGGGCTACCACGATGTAACGACCTTTGGCAATGAGGAGGGTTGGACAACTAGACAGTCTTTTATTCTACAGGACTCGCTGACGATTCGGGTTAGGAACTTTGGGGGAAAGCGAGTCAATTACGGTTGAAATCTTCTGTGCGATCGCCCTAAGCTGAAACTCGTTCTTCAAAATGTCAGGAAATCTTGTTTTTTTCAGGAAATCATGAAAAAGAAGCCATGACCGTCTCTCTCGATCTGATTTTGGTTCCCCAAGGGCCGGAATACCAGGCCGTCAAGCGGGCAAAATTGCCCATTCCCATCATCCCCATTCCGGCCGGCTTAACGGCCGTCGCAGCGGCCCTAAAAACGGGGTTAGATCCGGGGTGCGATCGCAACGCACGAGTCTTAGTTTTAGGCTTAGGGGGAAGTTTATCCCCGAATCTCGTTGTAGGGGATATCGTTCTCTGTCACACCTGTATCAACGGCCAAGGGGAACAGCAACGAGGCGATCGCCATCTCCTAGACCAACTCCAACACATCTACGATAATCCCCAGCAGCCGTTAGCCTATCAGGTAGCCTATCAAGCCGCCTACAGCAGCGATCGCATTATCCATCGCGCCCAAGACAAACAGCACCTGGGCCAAACCAGCGGCGCGGCTGTGGTTGAAATGGAAGGCTGGGCCATCTGGCAACAGTATCCCCAAGCGGCCATGATCCGCGTCATCAGCGACGACTGCTACCATGATTTGCCGGATATTTCCCAGGCGATCCCCCCAAACGGCAAATTAAACCCCCTCGCCCTAACTCGCCCCTTCCTGAAGCAACCAGCAGCCGCTATGAGGCTAATTCAAGGCTCCTTAACAGGACTTCGGCAACTCAGCCAAATCGCCCACCACCTCAGCCCCCATCTCAAAAATTAGCCGGAAGAGGGCGACCACAAGGGTACGCCGGGCGACCATAAAGGTACGCC
>CAZXWM010000212.1:0-7238 GCA_964644215.1 uncultured Phormidium sp. | reverse complement strand
TTTTTGTCCTATTCAGACCAATTTTTGCTATACCGCGTCACTGGCAATCTGGAAGGCTTGAACGGTCTTCGTCTCGCCGTTGTTACAATTTGGAGCGAGCGAACCGTCAATAACTCACTTCAATTTGTCACGCTGTTTCCATCGAAGGACAAATCATGATGACGCCAGATTTATATACAGATGTTGCCCTGAATCGAGACATACCAGAAGCTGGACTACGTTGTGGTACAGTTGCCGCTTTTATTGATCGCGTCCCCCATCCCCAAGGCGGCGAATATGGCGCAATCTTAGAAGTATTTAGTGGCGACACACTTGCCGTCGTCACCGTCCCACGATCGAGTATCGAAGCCCTACGCGAAGATGACGTGTTCTCCGTGCAGCGCCTCACAGTGCGCTAGTCCAGGAACGAGAAGTATGTCACGCTACTACCTGCCCCAATTAGGGGGATAAATGCCTTTTTGAAACGGGCGTTTTCGGCGAACTTTTGCGATCGCCTGTCGCAACGCTACCCTCGCCATATCGTCGCACAGCCAGGGCTGGCGATCGCACGTCACCTCTGTAAAAAAATAGGTTGCCCCCTGCCAATAGTCTCGCCGATATTCTGCTATTGTAATCAGTCGAAAATTGCGATAATATTATTATGATAGCCTCTACTCTTACACCAATTATCAGGCTGCGGTAGGCTGGGTTGATGGCGATCGCACTCACCCCTAATTTGGCAAATTGTCAGCAAATTGTCAAGTGTTAGATGCCATCTTGGCCGTTTTGCCTAAAGATATACATATTTTGTAGACTCTTGATAACGCCTTGTGACTGATTCTCTGCAACACCTTCAAGACCAACTTCAATCTCTCTGTCGCCTTAATGTTCTCAATCAATGGCGACAGGCTCAGGGTTCTATATCCGAGCCTCTTAATCCTCAAACTTGGCTCAATTGGCAACCTGTCAGCCTTAATCGCCGAGGACATATTCCCTGGACGCGGGGAAAACAGGAACTTTGGTTAAGTCAAACTCTCGTAATTCCTAGAGTTCTAAATGGCTTCGATATTAGTCGCTTTCGCCTCTATTTATCATTACGCTGGTGGGCTGATTTTGCGCAACTTTATCTGAATGGAAATTTCTGGCATACTGGAGATTTATTTGACTGTTTTGGTCGCATTCTGTTAGACGAGTCTGTTCAGCCGGGGCAAACGCTTCATTTGTCTCTCTATCTGGTGAGTCCAGGTCATGATGATGGGGCATTAGTTACGTCAGAACTCATTTATGAGAATGAGACGATTCAGCCTGGATTTGTGGCGGAAGAATTAGCGGTTTGTCGTCGCTTGTATCCTCGGAGTTTTGCAAAAAAAGCTGAGGAGTTGATTCCTCTAAATTTCAATCTTTTGCCGCAACAACAAAATGAGTTTTTAGAGGAGTTGCAACAGTTGCATGACCAACTCAATGATATGTTTTCTTCGCCTCAGGGAACTTTATATTTGATGGGTCACGCTCACTTGGATATGGCTTGGCTATGGGAGGTTTCAGAAACTTGGACGGCAGCACAACGAACGTTTGAGTCTGTCTTAAATTTACAAACGCAGTTCCCAGAGTTGATTTTTTCCCATTCTTCGGCGGCGTTATATGACTGGATTGAATGCCATCGACCTGAGTTGTTTGCCAGGATAAAAAATCGGGTTGAGCAAGGTGTCTGGGAAGTGGCGGCGGGGTTATGGGTTGAACCGGAGTTAAATCTGATTTCTGGGGAATCGATTGTTCGCCAACTTCTCTATGGGCAAGAGTATGTTATGGAGAGGTTTGGGCAACGGGTGCGAGTGGCTTGGCTTCCTGATAGTTTCGGGTTTTGTTGGCAACTTCCGCAGTTGCTTAAACAGGCCGGGATTGACTATTTTGTGACTCAAAAGTTGCGCTGGAATGATACCAGTGAGTTTCCTCATGATCTGTTTTGGTGGGAAAGCCCGGATGGAACTCGGATTTTGAGTTTAATGTCTGCCCCGATTGGGCAAGGGATTGAGCCGCAACAGATGGCTGAGTATTTGAAAGATTGGCAGGACAAAACGGGATTGAGTGATGGGTTGTGGTTGCCGGGGGTGGGAGACCATGGGGGTGGACCGACTCGTGATATGTTGGAGGTGGCGAGACGTTGGCAAGGGTCAGCATTGTTTCCTGAGTTGGCGTTTTCTTCGGCAACGGATTATCTCGATCGCCTCCAGGGTCAAATCGACGAGACTTGTCCGGTTTGGCGCGATGAACTTTATTTGCAGTTTCATCGTGGCTGCTATACCACTGAGGGCGATCGCAAACGGGCTAATCGCGAGGGGGAACGCTATCTCTATCAGGCGGAGGTGTTCGCCTCTTTGGCCACGAAAACTACTGGGGTTCCCTATCCTGGAGACCGTCTCGAAACCGCATCGAAGGGGTTACTCTTCAATCAGTTTCACGATATTCTCCCCGGTTCGACGATTCCTGAAGTCTTGGCCGAGGCTAATCGGGTGAGTGCGGCGGGATTGGCGACGGCTAAGGGGATTCGGGATGCGGCGATAATCACCTTGTTGCAACATCTCCGGGCTTCGAGTACCCCTCACCCCGAGGCGATTCCGGTTTATGTGGTTAATTCTCTGACTTGGACGCGATCGCAGGTGGTCAGTCTTCCTCTTCCTGACTCTCAGAGGCGGTGGCGTGTTGGCAATCTCGGCGGGGAACCCGTACCCAGTCAGCGGTTTCAGGGACAGTTGCAGATATTGGCGGCGGCGGTTCCGGGTGTCGGTTGTGCGGGATATTGGCTTTATATAGATGAAGAAGCTCCCCAGGATAACTTATCTTACCACACAACTCGCGCCCCTGTCCTGGAAAACGCCAATTTGCGGGTTACAATTGATGTAGAAACTGGTGATATTCAGCAAATTTTTGATAAACGAAATCAACAGGAATTGCTTAATTCTCAAGGGGGTAATCAGTTACAAGCTTTCCGAGATCATGGGCAATATTGGGATGCGTGGAATATCGATCCTAATTATGAACAGTATCCCCTTAATCCGCCAGAATTAGAAGATTGGGAGTTCCTAGAATCGGGGGATTTGCGTCAACGGCTACGAGTGGTGCGTCGTTTGGAACAATCGCGAATTTGTCAAGACTATATCCTGGATAAAGATGCGTCTGTTTTAGTGATTGAGACTGAGATTGATTGGCAAGAACGGCAAGTTTTGTTAAAAGTTGCCTTTAATTTTGCTTTTAATACGGATATTGCTATCTATGATATGGCTTGTGGGGCGATCGCCCGTCCGACTCAAGCCAAAACTCCAGCCGAAGCTGCAAAATGGGAAGTTCCCGCCCTCCAATGGGCCGATCTATCTACAAGGGATTTTGGGGTGAGTTTGTTACAAAATTGCAAACATGGGTATGACGCTAAACCCAATCAATTACGATTGACGTTATTGCGGGGTTGCCAATGGCCCAATCCTGAATCAGATCGGGGGATTCATCATATGACCTATGCCGTTTCTGTCCATTCAGGAGATTGGAAAACGGGCAAAACTGACCATCGGGCCGATGAACTGAATCAACCGTTACTGGTCTATACTGATATTAACGCCTGCGGTGGCGATCGCCCCCCTAGTCAGTCCTATCAATGGCTATCTGTTGCGCCAGACTCTCTCAAGTTAATGGCCCTCAAAGCCAGCGATCGCTATCCGAACCAATGGATTCTTCGCGTCCACGACCGTCACGGAGACCCCCAACAACTTGACCTCGGCGGCGTCTTCAGCGAGATGACCCGAACCCGAGTCAATCTCTTGGAAGAAAAGCAAATCGGTAATGAAACGATCGCACCCTGGCAAATTGCCAGTTTTCGGCTACAATTGCCGTGACACTTGACCGGACAAGAGATTGGCCTCAAGCCTAAGTCTGAAGTTTCGTTACTAAAACTACCCCAACGCCGCCCTAGTGCTGCATACTCAACTCGTCATCATTTACACCATAAGAAGGACAAGCTGCCGTGAGAGAACACAAACGAATTGGCATCCTCACCAGTGGTGGGGACTGTGCAGGCTTAAATGCAGCTATTCGCGGCGTCGTTCGCTGTGCTGATCAATATAGTTGGGACGTTTTAGGGATTTGTCAAGCCACCAATGGCTTAATGGCTGACCCCCCCAATGCCATTCCTTTAACGATTGCCAATGTTGACCCCATCTTAACCCGAGGGGGAACTATTCTCGGAACCACCAATAAAGGTAATCCTTTTGCCTTTAAACTCCCCGATGGAACCGTTTGCGATCGCAGCCAAGAAATTATTAACGGCTATTATAAACTGGACTTAGATGCCTTGATTGGTATCGGGGGTGATGGCAGTTTAGCCATCCTACATCGTCTCGCCCAACAAGGAAAATTCAACTTTATCGGCATTCCCAAAACCATCGACAATGATGTTGGCATCACCGAACGGTCGATCGGCTTCGACACCGCCGTAACCATCGCCACTGAAGCCTTAGACCGACTTCACTTTACCGCCGCGAGTCACAATCGGGTCATGATTTTAGAAGTCATGGGACGAGACGCCGGTCATATTGCCTTAAACGCCGGAATTGCGGGTGGGGCCGATGTCATTTTAATTCCCGAAATTGACTACAAACTCGAAAACATCTGTCAAGGCATCCAAGACCGACAAAAACGGGGTCAAAACTACACCCTAGTCATCGTCTCTGAAGCCGTCTGTACGGAATCTGGAGAACACATGACCAAAATGGAACAATTCGGTGAATGTCGTCTGGGGGGAATTGGTCAATATCTCTCCCAAAAGATTGGCGAATCGACGGGTGCAGAAACCCGCGTTACTGTCTTAGGCCATATCCAACGCGGGGGAATATCCTCCCCCCATGACCGTTTGTTGGCCTCGGCCTTTGGCGTGGCTGCCGTTGAGGCGATCGCCCGCAACGAGTACGACGTTATGGTAACCTGGCAAAATCGCGAAGTCATCACCGTTCCCATCGCTGAAGCCATCAAAACCTATCGCGTCGTTGATCCTAACGGAACTCTTGTGAAAACAGCTCGTGGCTTAGGAATTTGTTTAGGTGACTAATTCAGGTTGATCATCCCCCAGTCCAAGTTAACCTAGCAATAGTCACCCATCGCCGGGACTCTCTCTGATAAATTTGAGATGACTGATTTGACGGGTTATACTCAAGCCATAGCCAACTCATTCAGCTTAAGAGTTGCCCGAGTCCCGGCTTGGGGTGGTAAAGTTGAGAATATCAAGAATAGATTGAAAACTCTTCATGGCGGTGTACGAGGATCGAGAAGCTTTTATTCCCTATCGACTCAATGATCTCGTTGATTTTTGTGTTGACGATGGCAAACTCAGTCCCGAAGAAGGTCAAACTTTTCGAGACTTTGCCCAAATTTTAGCATCCTACTATCATTTTCGCTTTCATGACTACACCACTCAAATCTTAAATAACTACGCCGCTTTTAACCCAGATCGCGATACCCATATCCTCAAAGAACCAACCGCATCAGACCTCGAAACCATGGACGAACAAGTGGTTAGTCAGTTTCGCCGGGTTTTGAAAGGGGCCAACTACATGGAACTGTCTGATGAGATGTTACAACAGGCTTTAGAAGAAACGTCTTTGGTTGATTTAAAAACCTATGTCAATTTTGAGGATTTTGACCGTTTTGTTTGTTTTTATCGTGGCGATATCCTTGAAACCGTTGAACTCAAAAAATGGATATTTTGGAAAGAGACAAAAGAATTAGATGTCTTGCAACGAGTGGTGATGCTCATTCGCTACAAGGGTAAAAGACATTTTCAAGCTCAAGATATTGACCTAGAAGATTTGAAATTTATCCCCGGAAAAATGTATGTCTATCTCTATAAAAATGTCCCCAAACCTGATATTGAACTGTTATTTCCCAACGTTCAAACCAGTATGACACTTAAAGATCGCCTGCTTTTTGGTATTCCGGCGATCGGGGCAGCCATTCCCGCCATCTTGCGGATTCTACCCCAACTTTTGCTGGTTATTAGTGTGATTCTCTTCCTAACCGTCGGTTCACCGAATATCGATGGTTTACAAGCTGACGAAGAAGATGTCGATAACCTGCTTCCCGTCCTCCTGGCTATCTTGTCCTTAATGGTCGCCTTAGGAGGGTTAGCCTTCAAGCAATATACCAAATATCAGAGTAAACGGATTAAATTCCAAAAAAAAGTTACCGACACCCTGTTTTTTCGTAACATTGCCACCAACTCCAGTGTCTTTAGTAGCCTCATCCAAGATGCCAAAGATGAAGAATGCAAAGAAGTTCTGTTAGTCTATTACCATCTCCTCACCTGTGAGAAATCACTCACCCCCGACCAACTCGACGATGAAATCGAACAGTGGATGGAGGCCCGCTTCGGCACAAAAATCGATTTTGACATTCACACCCCCCTCCAGAGTTTAGAAACCTTGCGCGGCGGCCCGAAAAACACCCCCCTTCTCACCTATGATGAGCAAGGCTGTTGTCAAGTCTTACCGCTATCGGAAGCTCAACAAGTCATTGACTGGGTTTGGGATCGCATCTTTGACTATGCCAATGGTTAAGCCATGCCCATCTTGTGGCATTTTTTGTGCAATTTGTCAAGACTTGACCCATTAAAAAATTCGCGAACTAAATCATCCCCCATCTTGTGGCATTTTTTGTGCAATTTGTCAAGACTTAGCCCATTAAAAAGTTCGCGAATTTCGGGAGATTCTTCGTTAAAATCAACTCGGTTCCTGATTCAGAAATAACCCATTATGGACGTACAAGCCGCCGTGGCCTGGAAAGCCGGTGAACCCCTCAGTTTAGAAACCGTGCAACTTGACGGTCCTAAAGCCGGAGAAGTCATGGTAGAAATCAAAGCCACCGGGGTTTGTCATACCGATGCCTATACCCTTTCCGGGGCTGACCCCGAGGGACTGTTTCCCGCAATCTTGGGTCATGAAGGGGCCGGGGTTGTCGTGGAAGTGGGCGATGAGGTAAAAAGTCTTAAGGTGGGCGATCGCGTCATTCCCCTCTACACCCCCGAATGTCGCCAATGCAAATACTGTCTCAGCGGCAAAACCAACCTCTGCCAAGCCATTCGTAGCACCCAAGGCAAAGGAGTCATGCCCGACGGAACCAGTCGCTTTTCCCTCAACGGCGAAAAAATCCATCACTACATGGGAACCTCCACCTTCGCCAACTTTACTGTTCTCCCAGAAATCGCCGTCGCCAAAATCCGC
>CAZXWM010000211.1:5144-7254 GCA_964644215.1 uncultured Phormidium sp. | reverse complement strand
CCAGTTCTTCGAGTAGCATTAAGCCATCTTCTCCGGGTTCAGGAAAATTGAGATCTAAGAGAATTAACCCCGGTGAATAGGTGACAATAGCTGGCCGGGCCTCCCCGATGGTGGTAGCAATTTTGACATCCATGCCCCAGGTTTCGGCTTCTTCGGCAACTTGTTCGGCCAAGAGGCGATCGTCATCGATAATCAGTAAGCGGCGTTGTTCAGGGTCAGGCAAGGTAGGCGGTTCCGGGACGACCGCTGTGGGATGTCCTTGAAACTGTTGCCGCAACTCCACTAACCACCGTTGCAGTTGATCGAGTTGGGGCTGGGTAAAGGCCCGCTCTTGCAGTAACATTTCTTCAATGTTGCGGGCTAGGCTGGACCCATAGTGATAGCCAAAGCTGCCGAGGGACCCGGCCAACTTATGGGCTTCTTGGCGGGCCGTTCCCTGTAAGCTTTCATCATGGGCCGCTAGGGCAGAAATTCCTTCTTCGAGCAGGTCAACCCGTTTGAGGACATTGGGTTTAATCCGGTGCCAGAGGGCCTGAATGGCATTGAGGGTTGTTGCATTGCGATTCGTTGCAGCATCGGCATCAGATTTAGGCGGGTCGTCATAACAATCCTGGAGACGGTAGCCGACTCCATAGATAGTTTCGATGAGGGTTGGCGGGGCATCCACGGCTTTGAGTTTGGTGCGTAAGCCTTTGATATGGGCGCGGAGGGTGTTTTCCGTAGGCGGTTCTTCTAGGGACCAGAGATGCTCGATAATGACCTCTCGTGAGAAGACTTGAGTCGGCGATCGCAAAAACAGTTCCAGAAGGGCGTATTCTTTGGGAGTCAGAGATAAGGGGCGACCGTCATAACTGACCTCACAGGTGGCCGGATCGAGTTGCAGAGGTCCCCAGGTTAAGATCGGTGGGCGAGAATAGCGTCCCCGTCGCACTAAGGCGCGAATCCGGGCCAACAGTTCTTCGAGGCCGACAGGTTTCACCACATAGTCATCGGCCCCCGCATCCAAACCCAGAACCTTATCACGGCTATTATCAAGAGCCGTTAACAATAGCACTGGCATTTGATAATGTTCCGAGCGTAAGGTTTTACAAAGCGTGATGCCATCGAGTTTCGGCAGCACCACATCTAACACCAGCAAGTCATAGTCGAAGGTGCGAGCGTAGTTGAGTCCACTTTCTCCATCAACGGCTACATCGACGATGTAGTTGCGATCGCTCAGATATTGATTGAGGAGTTGCGCGAGATATTCATCATCTTCAACTAAAAGAATTTTCACGATTGTACTTCGACTCAGACAGAACCTTGAATCCGGCCATACGCCACTGTAGTTCAGAACAATAGAGGCAGGAGAGACCCTGCTCGAAACCGTACAGGACTCTCGCCTCACCGCCAACGCAGTGGGCTGATAATGATATTCTATCGATTTACTCGGGTTCCCTCCCATGGCTCTCTCGTCGCATCGAGTTGCCTTGCTATCCTAGAGAGGTGCATCGGCGGTTAGAGCCACGAAATCGCCCACAAAATCACTGCCTTTATCTTGACAAACTCAACAAAATATGATATACAAAGATGATTTAATGCGGGCGATCGCCGGACAAAACCGAGGCCTCAACGCCAGCGACAGCGACAAAACCGCCATCCTCAGTGCGATCGCCCGACTCGAAGACCGCAACCCCAGCCCCAGACCCCTCGAAGCCCCAGCCCTCCTAGACGGCAACTGGCGACTCCTCTACACCACCAGTCGCGAACTCCTGGGCCTCGACCGTTTCCCCTTCTACAACCTCGGGGAGATTTACCAATGTATCCGCCTAGAAGACCGCAAAATCTACAACATCGCCCAACTGCAAGGCCTACCCTACCTCGACGGCCTCGTTAGCGTCGCCGCCCAATTCACCCCCACCTCCCCCATCCGCGTCACCGTCAAATTCCAGCGTTTCGTCGTCGGCCTGCAACGAGCCATCAACTACCGCAACCCCAACCAATTCATCAACGCCTTAGAATCCCCAGAAAAATTCCTAGCCCTCGACTCCAAAATCCAAACCGAGCGCCAAGGCTGGCTCGACATCACCTATCTCGACGAAACCCTCCGCATCGGCCGAGGGAACGTCGG
>CAZXWM010000211.1:2125-5044 GCA_964644215.1 uncultured Phormidium sp. | reverse complement strand
CTAAACCTGGGGAATCGTCGCCCCAGTGAGAACTGCATCCGTAAAATCGGCCCCCTCAATAATGGCATCAGTCAAATCCGCCTCAGTCAAATCCGCTCCCCGAAACAGTACCCCCGTCAAATCACCACCATAGAAGCGCGTCCCCTGTAACTGCGCCCCCGTCAAATTCGCCCCAAACAAATAGCTATAGGTCAAATTTGCCCCCCTCAACGACGCGCCCATCAACAAGGTTTCACTCAACACCGCTCCCTGAAGATTAGCCCCACTCAAATCCGCCCCCTGAAAATCGCCAAGATTCAACGCTGCCCCCGACAAATCAGCCCCAGCCAAGATAGCAGCGACAGCAACCGCCCCCGTCAGTCGCACCTCAGGGAGTATCACATCCGTCAAATCCGCATTGATGAGATTAGCCCGATTCAAATTAACGCCAAATCCCGAACTCCCCCTCAAGGTCGCCTCCCGTAAACTCGCGCCCTGGAAATTCGCCTGACTCCAACGAACCTGCTGCAAATCCGCCCCATCGAGACTCGCACTTCGGAAATCGGCGTCGGCTAAATTCGCCCCAGCCAGATTGACGCGGTTTAAACGCGCCGAAAGGAATTGCGCCCCCTGTAACTGCGCCCCCTCCAGATTAGCCTGTCCTAAACGGGCAAAATTGAAGTTAGCCTGAGTCAGATTCGCCCCTTGCAACTGGGCCTGTCCCAATTGGCCCTCAACGACCCTGGCTTGACTCAAATTAGCCCCTTGTAAATTCGTCTGAGTCAAAATCGCCCCTTCCAGGTTCGCCCCCTCCAGGTTCGCCCCCTCCAGGTTCGTCTGGTTGAGATTAGCCCCGCGCAAATCGACTCCCGGCAATTGCGCCCCCGACAAGTCCAATTCTGCCAAATCACAACGACGACAGGCCTGAGTCTGCTGAAGTTGCTCAAGCGGAGTACGACGAGCGCCATAGCCCGGCTTTGCGTCCATCGTGATGATGCCCAAGATTAGCAATCCTAGGGATAAACCCTTGCAAGCGAATACTCGTTTCATTTTTGTTGGTTTTAATTCTGGTTAATTGTTCGTTTTTGGTGTTAATTTATACGGTGTGTACTGAGTTTGTTCAGGTTACTCATTCATGTTGCGATAAGTGGCTACGGCTGAGGGAGAAATTCGATTGAGATAGCGAAAAATCCAGTATTTCATCACCGTATCCAAAATCACCGGGAAGGTAGCAATAAACATAAAGTTAAAATCCCGGCTTTCAGCCAAGCCAAAATGATGAGACACCCCTTCGAGGATAATTTCCCAACCATGGGGGGAGTGGTAGCCCACAAAAATATCAGTAAAGAGGATAATAATAAAGGCTTTAGCACTATCACTCAGTCCATAAATTAGGTCATCAATAAAAGATTTAACGATCGCAATCTCCCGTTTACTAATCATCAACACCAAAATAAAGGCTCCCAAAGAACAGAGGTCGGCTGCCACATTTTGCAGGGCATTATTACTCATATCCTGATATTTACGAGCAATCTCACGGGCTTCTTCAGCCACTTCAACCTCAAACTCTTCCTCTGATAAACTGGGGGCGGAGCCAATGGCCATCCGAAATCGGAGCCGCTCTTCATAGTGATTTAGCTCATGATAGGCTTCTTCTTCAAAGTCTGGATTGATAAATAGGTCAATTTGCTTATAAAAATACTCATTATAAATCGGACGAATAATGAGGTTTTTGGAAACTTGGTGAGTTAAAAGAGGAACAAGAATTAACAGTAAAATAAACTTCAGAGAAATAACTGTTTTACTTTTGTAATAGCGAAATTTCTCAACAACATCGTCTTCGGCTCTGGGGTCAAGTTCTTCTTTAATCCGATTGATGGTTCTCAGGATTGAGCGAGGCAACAAACTCGCCTGTCCTGAAATCGATTCGACATCGCTTGCGGTATTGATGCGAGATGTGCGTGCCGTCTTAAAATCATCACGCCAATTGCGAGTTGGACTGCTGGCCCCTTGGTTGAAACGACTTGAGAGATCCTGAAATCGCTCAGAATCAGTTTGAGACGGTGAGGGGGAACCGTTGGCTGCTTTTCCTGACTGGCGGTTAGCTTGTAAGGGTTTGGGGGTTTCCCTAGGTTGAGCGTCAATGGGGGGACTCGAGGCCGCTGAGGGGGGTTGTGAGAAATACTTCCCAGCAATCTCGTCAATAACTTTCAGCTTTTTTAGGTTTTCTGAAAATTGGTAGGTGTCGTCAGGAGAATAGCGAGATTTCGAGTCATCGGTGGCTTGCAATTGAATCGGTTTCAGAGAGGAGGAAGACCGGGTAATCCAATCGAGAGTGCTGCGGCTGGCGCGAAACTCTCGCAGGCGACGTTGAATGATGTCGAGGTTGCGATCGCGCTCAGCTTTGAGTTGTCCCCATTCTAGGGAGGTATAGCGATCGCCATCAGGGGTCATTTTCTCCCCCTGAAAATACTGTTGTTCGAGCCGCTGTAGAGTCAACGCAGCGTTATAGGCAGCATCCAAGGCTCGCTCAGGGGTCTTGAAATACCAACGGCGTACACGACGCAATAGGCCAAACCGGCCAGACGAGTCTGAGTTTTGCATAGTTGAAATACACAAGAGTGAGCCGAATGGAATCACCTCAGTCGAAGAGGCTTCCCTGCTAGAGACAGTTCAGGGTTAGAGTGGATTGCCAGGTCGGCCCGTTTCCAGGGTCGATTAGCATAGTAGCAAATCTAGTTGAGGTTGATCGGTGTCGTCTCAATCAATTTGGCTTTGGGGGTCGAGTCGCTGTGGCAAAACCCGCCATCTGATTCAGCAGGTGGTTCAGTGGCTTGAGGAGTTCAGCCAGACGAGTTCTCCCTCCTCCCGGACACCATTCCCCCCAGGGCGGTCAATTTTGGTGTTGACGGCGACGGGGGAAACCCGGTTACGGCTGAC
>CAZXWM010000211.1:0-2025 GCA_964644215.1 uncultured Phormidium sp. | reverse complement strand
CGACTGCAAGAGGGCCTGGCCCCGGAGATGCTGGCCGAGGGAGAGGCAGAGGTAATCGAGGGGTTGCTGTTGACGTGGCGAGATTGGTGTTGGCAACGAGGCCTACTTACCTATGGTCTAATCTTAGAACTCTATTGGCGCTATCTGTTGCCGGACCCTCAGTATCAGCTTCAGTTGCGACGGCGATTTTTGGCGGTGGCGGCCGATGATGTGGATGACTATCCGGGGATTTGTCGGGAGTTGTTTGAGCGGTTGCTGGATTTGCAGCATCCGGGACTGTTTACGTTTAATCCTGAGGGTAAGATTCGTCTGGGACTCAATGCCGACCCAGATACGTTAGAAGGGTTATGTGGACGCTGTGAGCAGGTGCTGGATTTGGATTCACGGCGGCCGAGCTTGCCGGGATTGCTGGCTGAGTTAGCTGAACCGATGCTGGAGTTGGCTTTGAATCCTACGTATCTAATGCAACTTCCGGCCTCGGTGCCGTCCTTGGAGACGGTGGCGCGATCGCAGCTGTTGCGACGAGTGGGACAAGAGATTGCTGAGATTGTGCAGCAGCGGGGAGTCAGTCCGGCCGAGATTGCGATTATTGCGCCGGGGTTGGATGCGATCGCCCGTTACAGTCTGCGCCATATTTTAGAGGGCTATGGTATCCCAGTACATCCTCTACAGGTACAACGGCCCCTGGTGAGTCAACCGAGAGTTCGGGCGGTATTAACTCTATTGCCGTTTTTCTATGGTGGCTTGGGACGACGGATTAACCGGGATTTGGTGGCGGAAATGTTGGTACTGCTGTCTAGGAATCCCCATCAGGTTGAGGATGAGGCCGATGAGGGGTTACCGTTTAAGTTGAAGTTGGATCTCGATCCGGTGCGAGGCGGCCTGCTGGCTGATGCCTGTTATCAACCGAATCCTGACTGGCCGCAGTTGTTGCCGGCCCAGAGTTTCCCCGGCTGCGATCGCCTCGGCTACCGAGCGACGGTGGCCTATGAGAAGATTCGGGATTGGATTGAGGGGATGCGATCGCAGCTTCAGGGACCCCCTCCCCTCTCGCCGCTAGTGGTCTTAGATCGCATTGTCAATGACTTTCTCTGGTACCCGGATTTAGCCGACGATCAACGCCAGGCCCTGCGGGAACTCCTCGAAACGGCGGCCCATTTTTGGCAAGTCGAAGAGCGCGTCGGTGGCAATCGTCCCGCAGCGGCGGCGGTGGGGGAGTTTCTCAGTTTGCTGCAAACGGGAACTGTCACGGCTAATCCCTACCCCCTCAAACAGCGACAGCCTCCGGCGGTTACGCTCAGTACGATTTATCAATATCGCAGTCATCGCCTGAGCCATCGTTGGCATTTCTGGCTCGATATTGGTTCCCCTCTGTGGCTGCGAGGTGGCGCGGCGGTCTTGTTTGCGGCTCCCATTTTCGAGCGATCGCGGCCCCTCCCCTACGACGCTGAAGCCCGTCAACAGGATGACGAGGCCCGTCTAAAACGTATTCTCAAGGACTTACTGGCCCGAGTTGACGAACAAGTCGTTCTCTGTCACAGCGATCTCGCCGTGAATGGCCAGGAGCAAACTGGCCCCCTACTCGCTTTGGCCAACGCCTCAGTCTCCATCAACGAGCTGACTTTAAGATCCCCCTAGATTAACCACTCTGGACATAGCCAATCTATGAACTATACTGGCAATGTCCCCATTGGGCTATCTTAAGGTTAAACAGAAATCTATAACTACAAAAAAACAAGTAAAAACCCTGTTCCCCATTAAACGAAAAACAGAGCAAGTGGATGCTTCAGGTTTCCTATCAGTGAATTACCCAACCGAGCGATCTGCCTGACTTTGGCTGTATCAACAGTACTAAATGCAGTAGCCTGGGTGACAGTCCGTGCCACCTGGTTGTTTTCTCGTAGCCAAAACAACATTTCTCAAATCGCCAGTTTATGATTTTTGAGCAAAACCTCCCATTTCAAAAAAATGCGGTTATAATCGCCGTGTCTAACTGGTTTTTGTGAGGAACTACTTTAATGAAAC
>CAZXWM010000210.1:2434-7329 GCA_964644215.1 uncultured Phormidium sp. | reverse complement strand
GACATTCGCAACCTCACCACCGAAGATACCTACGACTTTTACAAAACCTATTACGTCCCCAACAATCTCACCGTCGCCATCGTCGGCGATGTAGATGTCTCTCAAGTGCAAAACTTGGCAGAAATCTACTTTGGCCGCTACGAACCCGGCCCTACCCCTCCAGCCGTCAGGGAAGTCGAACCGCCGCAACAAGAACCGCGCCAAGTTGAAGTCCAGTTTCCCAGTCAGCCTTGGTACCTAGAAGGCTATCATCGCCCCGCCCGGACTGATCCTGACAACGCCGCCTATGAATTGCTCGTGGCCCTACTCAGTGATGGCCGCACCTCCCGCCTCTACCAATCCTTAGTCGAACAACAGCAAATTGCCCTCACCGCCCAAGGATTCAACGGCTTTCCCGGTGATAAATTCCCTAACCTGGTTTTGTTTTACGCCCTAACCGCCCCAGATCATAGCTTAGAGGAGGTTCAAACCGCCTTGCGCCAAGAAATTGAGCGCATCCAACAAGAGCGGGTTGCTCCCGAAGACCTAGAACGGGTCAAAACTCAGGCCAAAGCCCGTTTGGTGCGATCGCTCGACTCCAACTCCGGTATGGCCAGTCTCTTGGCTGAATATCAAGCCAAAACCGGAGATTGGCACAATCTCTTCCGGGAACTCGAAGCGATCGAGGCCGTCAGCCGTGACGACATCCGCCGCCTGGCCCGAGAAACCTTCCGCCCCAACAATCGCACCGTCGGGAAACTCCTCCCCTCCTAGAAAGCCAAGGTTCGTCTTCTTGTTGTTCACCCTTATCCTTAACTCATGTCTCAGCCATCGCACACCTCCTTTTGGCAAACCCTACGTCCCTACTGGGCGCTCCTATTCCTCGTCGGATTACTCATCACCCAACTACTGCATCCCCCGGACTCCGTCGCCGCCACACCGCGACATTACAGCGAACTTGAGTTTCCCCCCTTACCCGAGGTGCAACTGCCGGACTATGACCAATTCCAACTTGAGAATGGTCTCAGGGTCTATCTGATCGAAGATCATGAACTCCCCCTCGTCTCCGGGGTGGCACTTGTGAACACCGGAAGTCGCTTGGAACCGATTGATAAAGTGGGCTTAGCCGGGATGACGGGCGCCTTAATGCGCTCGGGGGGAACCCAAAGTCATCCGCCTGAGAGCCTAAATCGAGAACTCGAACAAAAAGCCGCCTCCATTGAGGCCTCGATAGATACCACTCGCGGCACAGTTCGTTTTGATGCCCTCAGTGCTGATCTAGAGACGGTGTTTGATCTGTTTGTGGAGGTCTTGCGTCAACCCGCCTTTGACCCAGACCAGTTGGCTTTGGCGAAAAATCAGGCGCGGGGACAAATTGCTCGACGTAATGATGAACCTCGTGATATTGCCCAGCGAGAGTTTCAGAAACTCATCTATGGTGAGGGGAGTCCCTATGCTCGGACGATGGAATATGAAACGGTTGCAGCGATTGAGCGGCAGGATCTACAACAGTTTTATCAACAATCCGTCCAACCCGATCGCCTGATTCTCGGCCTAGTTGGTGACTTTGAGCGAGGGAATATGAGGGCGTTAATTGAGCAAAAACTGGGAGATTGGCAGGCCAGTGGTTCGAGTTTCCCCGATTTGTCTGAGGAGTTGCGCCAGCCGTCTCAAGCTCAAACCAGTGGCGTGTTTCTTGTCGATCGCCCGGAGTTAACCCAAAGCTATGTCGAACTCGGCCATCTCGGTGGCGTCCGCAACAATCCTGATTATCCCATCCTGGGGGTTATGAACAATGTTTTGAGTGGCTTTGGGGGTCGTCTGTTTAACCAAGTGCGATCGCGCCAGGGATTAGCCTATTCCGTCTATGGCGTTTGGGCAACTCAATATGACTATCCCGGTGTGTTCCGGGCGGGGGGACAAACGCGCTCTGAGGCCACGGTTCCCTTTATTGAGTCAGTGCGAGGAGAAATCGAGCGTATTCGCCGCGAACCGATTACCGCTGATGAGTTGCAATTGGCTAAGGATTCAACCCTGAACTCTTTTGTCTTTAACTTTGCCAGTCGCGCCCAAACCCTATCGCGTCTGTTGACTTACGATTATTACGATTACCCGAGCGATTTTCTCTTTCGCTATCAAGACCGAGTCAAGGCGACAACGGTTGAGGATGTCTTGCGTGTGGCCCAAACCTATCTGAATCCTGAGCAATTGGTGACCTTAGTGGTGGGCGATCGCGCCGCCATTGACCCCTCCCTTGACCGGCTCAATCCCAACCAGGATGTCACTTTGATTGATGTCACGATTCCTCAACCGAGCTAGAGAGGTTCCTTGCTCTTGTGAGTGATTCACAAACTCTCAAACAGTTTACATCGCTCAAACGATTGGGCAAACGAGTGGGCCAACGATTGGGACGATATCTATCGGCTCAGCCGTCATTTTGGCAGCTACGACATCGCCTGACGACCTGTAAAATCCGTCTCAATCGCTCCCTACTGCTGCTCAATCTCCTGGTGCTCTTGGTGATGATCGCTCTGCGGGCTGTTGGCAGCTTTGAGACGGGAGAATTAGCGGTCTTTGATGCCGCCATGCGTCGGGCCAGTCAATCTCAGATTGATCCTCGCTTGGTGATTGTGGAAATCAGCGAAGATGATATTGATCGCTATCGATGGCCCCTCAGCGATCGCGCCTTGGCAGAGGTGTTAGGGACGTTACAAGTCCATAGCCCTCGCGTGATTGGCTTAGATCTCTATCGGAATGTGGCGGTGGGTGAGGGTCAAGACCTCCTGAGTGAGCAACTGGCGGCTGATAATCTCATCGCCATCGAGAATATCGCTACATCATTAACCCCTTTGGCCAATGTTCCCCCAGAGCGAGTGGGATTCAATGATGTGGTGATCGATCGCGATCAAGTCCTACGCCGTCATCTCCTGTTTGCCAATACTCAAAGCGGAGAGACGGCCTATTCGTTGGGGTTACGAGTCGCTCTAAAATACCTAGAACCCCAAGACATTGGCTTAGAAGCCGCTCCGAGTCATCCGGATGGGATTCGCTTGGGTGAGTCGCTTCTGGTTCCCCTATCCTCCTCGGCTGGAGGCTATCACCAGATTGATGATTCGGGGTATCAGATTTTCCTGAACTATTCTGCCGGGCCGGGTCAGATTCAGCGTCTATCGATTAGTGAGTTATTGGATGGGGAATTTGACCCGCAACTGTTGCGCGATCGCATTGTCTTAATCGGCTCAACAGCCCCGACGTTACGGGATCTGTTTGCGACTCCTTTTAGTGCCAGGGAGACCGATAGCGATCAGGTGAAAATGCCGGGAGTCGAAATTCATGGGCAGATGGTCCAACAACTACTGGGCTTGGCCGTGGGAGAACAACGGCCTTGGCGTGTTTTTCCCACGGTGATTGAACTGCTTTGGGGGTGGAGTTGGATCACGTTGGTGATGGCGTTAACCTGGCGGCTACAACGACCGGAGCGATGGCTGGGAGGACTGGTGTTAGCTGGGTTGGGGTTAATTCTGGTAGAACGAGGGCTATTCGCCATGGCCATTTGGTTACCGGGAGTTTGGCTACGTTGGGGGATGGTTCTCGGGATTTTGCTGACGTCCATTTACCGGCTGACTTATCATTTTTTACATGATCGCCTCACTGGACTTCCCAGTCAGACTGTTGTCTATCAGATGCTGACGGATTGGCAGTTTTGGCGATCGCAACGTCAACAGTCCCTCGGGGCGATTGTCTTAGATCTCAATCGCTTTAAGGCGGTGAATGCCTGTTTGGGTCACGCCACGGGCGATCGCATCCTGATTGAGATCACTAAACGCCTACAAGCCCTACTACACCCGTCCGACTATTTGGCTCGGGTTGGGGCCGATGAATTTGCCATTTTCCTGCCCAATCCACCTCATCTCGAGGCGGTGATGGAGGTCGCGGCACAACTGCGTCGCCGCCTGAAACGTCCTTTTATCTTAGAGACCGGCCAGCCGGTGTTTCTCACCGCTAGTTTTGGGGTGGCCTTTGGCCGACAACACCATCAGGGTCTGTTACTCGATCATGCTAACTGTGCCATGCACCGTGCTAAAGCTCTGCAATTGTCTCAGCCGATTGTCTTTGAGCCTGAGGTTCAACAGCAAGCGATCGCTACGTTTCAACTTGAACTGGATTTACGGGAGTCGATGAGTCACTCTCAAGTCTATCTTCCTCCTGTGCATGATACCCAGACAGAGGGATTGACCGATTCTAATTTGCCTCACTCGGAGTTGGGCGATCGCTTTCGGGTCTATTATCAGCCCCTGGTGGATCTAAAATCGGGCGAAATTGCTGGGTTTGAAGCCCTGCTACGTTGGCAACATCCTCGACGGGGAATGGTGTCGCCGGCGGAGTTTATCCCCGTGGCTGAAGAAACCGGAGCGATTATGGCTCTAGGGGCTTGGGTTCTCTATGAAGCCTGTTATCAAATGCAAGCCTGGCAGCGTCAGTTTCCACGCTATGGCAACAGTATTATCAGTGTCAATTTATCGCCCTATCAGTTACAAGCCCCTGATTTGAAACAACGAATCGGAGAGATTTTGAGCGAGACCGGATTGGCTCCCCATTGTCTGAAATTAGAAATTACCGAAAGTGCCGTCATGGAAGAAATCCAGACGACCTTGGAGATTCTTCATGACCTCAAAGCTCTCGATATTAAGTTAGGAATTGATGATTTTGGCACCGGCTATAGTTCTCTGAGTTATCTAAATCGCTTTCCCGTCAATACTCTAAAAGTTGATCGCTCTTTTGTCTGGCGTATGGAAGATTCTCAACAGGATCGCGCGATTATCCGCACCATTCTTGACCTGGCCCATACTCTGGCCCTCGATGCGATCGCCGAAGGGGTAGAAACCCCCGCACAACTGGCTCAACTACGACAACTC
>CAZXWM010000210.1:0-2424 GCA_964644215.1 uncultured Phormidium sp. | reverse complement strand
ATCGGTCAAGGCTATTGGTTCGCCAAACCCCTCCCCACAGCGGCCGCCGCCCAACTCCTGGCTCGTCGCCCCTGTTGGTGAAATCCAAAAATTCGCTTAAAACTTTGACCCTTGGCAGGGATTTCGCTATGATAAGAGTAACGCCTAAAACTGTTAAAGCTGTAGTAGCTTGGGCCGCGAGTCAAAGCCTGCTGCTGAACTGAAGGAGCTATCGGATTAATGGATTACATCGAAAAGGTATTGGACAAGGTTCGAGAATGGACTCGCAAACTCATAGATGCAGTCCTCGGACCCGACGCACAACCCGAACCCGAGGCAGTTCCGATTCCGGTTAACGATCGCCGGATTCGTCGTTAGTCTCTTGGTGTCATCGTCCAGCCAAGACCCCTCGCTTCAGATTCTTGTCCTCCATGGACCGAATCTGAACTTGTTAGGTCAACGGGAACCCAACGTATATGGCTCACTCACTCTGACTGAGATCAACAAACGCATAGAAGACCAGGCACGGACTTTACAGGTTAAAGTTTCGTGCTTTCAGTCGAATCACGAAGGAGCGTTAGTTGACGCGATTCAGGCCGCCTGGGGCGAGTATCAGGGGTTACTGATCAATCCCGCCGCCTATACTCATACCAGTGTAGCGATACGAGATGCGATCGCCGCCGTCAAGCTGCCCACGGTGGAAGTTCACCTCAGCAATATCCACCAACGGGAGGCCTTTCGTCACCACTCCTACATCGCCCCCATTGCCCTGGGGCAGATTAGCGGTTTCGGCTATTATAGCTATATTTTGGGACTCCAGTCCCTCGTGCAGCATCTGCAAGAGAGCAAATCCCCATCCCCTTCCACCTAAAATCGCACTGTGATGCCCTTAATGGTTTTACCCCGATTTGAGAGCTTTCGCGGTGCGATTTTGGCGGCTGAATTGGGCTATCTACAACAGCCCTCGGGGCCATCTCTCTGGAAAGCCATCCCACCAGAACTCCTTGACACTCTAATTCAGCAGCAGACTCTCCCTGCGCAACATCCCCAATATGCCGAGTTTCCGGTGCAATTGGGCCTGGCGACTGTTGCTGGCTTGTTCTACCATCAGCGGCTAGAGGCGTTGTCGGAGTTAGCCCCTGAGTTACAGCCGTTGGCCCTGGCTGTAGGCTTGGCCGTGGGCGATCGCCTCCTCAATGAATCCGAGCAAATTACAAGCCCCTCACCCGCCCTCAAACAAGCTCTTAGCACCCTCTTAGCGTTCCAAGGAGACGGCTTTAGCGCCAATTGTGACTCAGAAAAGGTGAGAGCCATTTTAGGGGCATTAACGGGGGCGCTACGGACTCGGGCAGGGATTCCGGCTCGGGAGCGGTTGCGGTTGTCGGGCGATCGCCTTCAATCCCTTGATAGCCTAGCTTGGGAGATTTGGCAACGCTGGCTCGGCCGACTCGACTGTGACCCCTGGCCCCCTCCAGCGGGGGCGATCGCTGTCACCGGAGAACGACTGGATATTATATAGATAATGGTTGTTGTATTTTAGTGTCAATGGGGCTAGGCGATCGTGGATTATATCGATTTTTTTAATTGCATCAACCCAAGTAAAACCCTAATAATTAGCCAAGAAGAAGATAGACAATACTATATTGACTTTACAAGTGTTCGGGGTTATGACAGCATCACTAAACTCAAACATCGCATCGCCATATTACGACGAGAACAGCCGAGTTGTTCCCTATTTACCGGACATATTGGCTGCGGTAAATCCACCGAACTTCATCGATTACAAGCTGAATTAGAAGCCGAAGGATTTTGTGTCGTCAACTTTGAATCCGACGAAGATATTGACACCGCCGATGTGGATATTATCGATGTTTTCTTAACCATCGCCAAGCGCGTGAGTGCCAAACTCGAAGAGATTGCCGTCCCCGAAGCCACCGGGTTGAGGAGGCTGATTCAGCGGACTCAGGAGGTCTTAACCACCGAGATTGACGTGAAAGCTTCCCTGGGAACCTCGAACCAGAAGATTGAATTAGATACCCAAAAAAACAGCGTTTCTCTCTCCGCCGGAATTGCTTCCCTGACCGTGAGAGCGAAAAATGACTCCCGGATTCGCGAGAAATTAAGCCAATATCTGGGACCAAAAGTGACTGGCCTACTCGCAACTCTCAACGAGGAGTTAATCCAACCGGGAATCGAGTCCTTGAAAAACCAAGGCTATGCTGGATTAGTGGTCATTGTAGATAACCTCGATCGCATCGATAATCGTCCTAAACCCTCGGGGCGATCGCAACAAGAATATCTTTTCGTCGAACGAGGCGAATTACTCACAAAACTCGCCTGTCACATCATTTATACCATGCCCTTGGGGTTGCGTTTTTCCAACGAATTTGGCAATTTGACCCAGCGATTTCCAGATAAACCTGAATGTCTCCCCATGGTCTCCAT
>CAZXWM010000209.1:0-7347 GCA_964644215.1 uncultured Phormidium sp. | reverse complement strand
CCCTCTTGCCGGGAGAGGGCGACCATAAAGGTACGCCCCTACCCTCTTGCCGGGAGAGGGCGACCACGGTTCGGCTATCGCTCACCGACCAAAGGTACGCCCCTACCCTCTTGCCTTTTGCCTACCCTCCAATTTGCGACATCGTTCGTTGATAGGTTTGGGAACTGTTGCCCATATCGCGTTCCTTGAAGTTGATCTCGGGTTTTAGCTGTAAGAGGGTTTGCACCTGTTGACGTAGTTGAGGGAGGGGAACCCCAGCTCGTAGGGCATCGCGTAGGTTGAGTTGTCCGGTTTCGTTGAGCAAACAGGGACGAAGCCAGCCATCGGCTGAGAGTCGCATCCGATTGCAGCGATCGCAGAAACACTCAGACATCTGACTAATAAACCCGAGCGTCCCTTCGGCTCCCGGAATTTTGAAGATATCTGCCGGGCCAGCTCCCGTGACGCTGGCCGGTTCTAAACCCCAGCGTTGGCGAATTCGCCCTCGTAACTCTTCTGAGTCAATCCAACCCTTATGCTCAAATAAGGCCCCATTGCCGATGGGCATAAACTCAATGAAACGAATATGCCATTGGCGATCGCGTGTTAGGGCCGCCATCTCCAACACCTCAGCATCGTTGACACCAGGAATCACCACCATATTCAGTTTTAGGGGGTTGAACCCCACCGCATAAGCTTTCTGAATACCCGCCCAGGTGCGCTGCCAGCGGCTTTTACCGCGATTTCCGATAATTTTGTCAAATGTCTCGGCATCGAGGGAATCTAGGCTGATATTGAGGCGTTGTAAGCCGGCATCATAAAGGGGTTGGGCCAGGTCAGGCAATAATAAGCCATTGGTGGTCATGGCTAAATCCTGGGTTTGGGGGAGGGCGGCGATATCGCGGGCGATCGCCACCACATCAGGCCGCAACAGCGGTTCCCCTCCCGTCAGCCGAAAACGCCGAAACCCTAAAGGAATAAAGACCTCTTGCAAGAGACGGATCAGTTCCTGGCGCGTCAAGAGATTTTGTTGCAAAACATAGTCAAGTTCATCGCCATCGGGCATACAGTATTGACAGCGGAAGTTGCAGCGATCAATTAGACTAATGCGGAGATAATCGACGGTGGGGGTCATGAAACTAGGACGATGAAGGGCAACTGATCCGTATTGTAGTGAAATTCTAGTGCAGAGGATTGTCAATAATTGCCACTGTCCTTCCATGGCTTGATGTTGCAGAACATTACGGAATGTTTACCCCGTCCCCGCCAATGACTTAATATGCTTCGATGGTTGGCTAATCACCGCGATAATCGGCGATCGCCCCTGAGTCAACCTCCGTCTTGACTAAATCACGACTTAACATCTTCTTTTAGATCCCAACGCCTCATCCTTAACATATGTCTACCTCCTCCTACATCCTCGATCTGATTCAACGTCCCCGTCGCCTGCGTCGCAACGAATCCCTACGACGCATGGTTCGAGAAACCGAACTCTCCGTCAATGACCTGATTTACCCTATGTTCGTCACGGAAGGGGAAAATCAGAAAGTTGAAGTAGCTTCAATGCCCGGCTGCTATCGCTTTAGCCTCGACCTACTCCTGAAGGAAGTGGCGGAACTCGCCGCCCTGGGGATTCCGGCGATCGCCCTGTTTCCAGTCATTTCCGAGTCTAAAAAAGACGAAACCGGCAGCGAAAGCTATAACCCCAAAGGACTCGTCCAAGACACCGTAGCCGCCATTAAAGCCCAAACCCCCGAATTAGTCGTCATCACCGACGTCGCCCTCGATCCCTTTACCAGTCATGGTCATGACGGCTTACTTGACGAGTCGGGCTATATCCTCAACGACGAAACCGTTGAAGTCCTCGCGAAAATGGCCCTGTCTCAAGCGCGGGCTGGGGCGGATATGGTGGCTCCCTCCGATATGATGGATGGACGAATTGGGGCGATTCGCCAAGCTTTAGATGCTGACGGGTTCACCAACGTCGGGATTTTGGCCTATTCCGCTAAATACGCCTCCGCCTACTATGGTCCGTTCCGGGATGCCCTCGACTCCGCCCCGAAATCCGGTGACAAGAAAACCTATCAGATGGACCCAGCCAACGCGATCGAAGCCATCAAAGAAGTGGAATTAGACATCGCCGAGGGGGCTGATATTGTCATGGTGAAACCGGCACTTCCCTATCTCGATATCATTCGGCAAATTCGCGATGTCACCGATGTTCCTGTTGCGGCTTATAACGTCAGTGGTGAATATGCCATGATTAAAGCCGCCGGAGAGAAGGGCTGGATTGATGAGAAAAAGGTGATGCTTGAAACGCTGGTGAGCATTAAACGGGCTGGGGCCACCTTGATTTTGACCTATTTTGCTAAAGAAGTGGCATTGCTTCTCAAATAGACGCTCTCGTTGAAAGGGTCGGGAGGCCTAGAACTCAAGATTAGAAATAAGCGAGTATTCTGGGGGAGAGTTCACATCGGTCTCCTTTGCCATGAGCTATTGTCTTAATCGTCGCTGTTCTCAACCTGAAAACTCTGATTCAGCCCAACATTGTCAGAGTTGCGGTCATCGTCTGGCCCTGCGCGATCGCTACCGGGCGATCGCCCCCCTGAGTCGAGGCGGGTTTGCTAAAACCTATTTGGCGATCGATAACGATTTACCGTCTCAGCCCCGCTGTGTCATTAAGCAACTTCATCCCTTTGAGGGGAAAGGAGAAATGGGGGCGAAAATGCTCGAACTCTTCCACCGTGAAGCGGAAAATCTCCATCGCCTGGGACAACATCCACAAATTCCCACACTCCTGGCTCATTTTGACCAAGAGGGGTATTTTTATTTAGTGCAAGAGTGGATTGACGGTGAGACGCTAACCGAAGAACTGCAACGAACGGGGACCTTCGACGAAACCCAAATTCGCGATCTGCTTGGGCAACTCCTGCCAATTCTCGACCATATTCACAGTCAGCGTAGCATTCACCGGGATATTAAACCCGATAATCTCATGCGCCGTCATCAGGATGGCAAACTGTTTTTAATCGATTTTGGCGTGGTGAAAGTCCTGCAAGATAGCCAAACTGCGTCGAGTTATACGGCTGTCGGGAGTGCCGAATACATGGCCCCAGAACAGAATCGCGGTCAAGCCTTTCCCGCCAGTGATCTTTATAGCCTTGGTGTCACCTGTGCGCGGTTACTGACGGGAATTTCGCCCCTCGAACTCTATGACATTGTCAGTGGCCGTTGGGATTGGCAACGTTCGCTGCCGCTCACCCATGAGATGAGTCCCCAACTGACTCAGGTGTTGAACAAACTCCTGGAAACTCCTCTCAATCGGCGTTTTCATTCAGCCCGTGACGTGATTAAGGCCCTTAAGGCCAAACCCCTGGCCCCGCCGGAACCCTCTCCCCTGGCCCTGAGTCCACCGCGTCACTCCCCTCGGCTTCCTAAACCGCAAATTGCCCTAGAACGGGTCCAACGGCGATCGCCCCTAGAACAACTCAATCAGCTATTTGGCAAAACCCCTGACGTTCCCCTACTCTCCGACGTGGGTTTAGACTATCACGACCTTTGGAACGCCCTGCGTCGGCGACAGTGGGAAATCGGCGATCGCCTCACCCATCAGTTGCTTTGTCGAGCCGCACGGGGCAGCTCAGGCGGTCATCTCGGCCCTCGGGACATCGAGGCCCTGCCTTGCACCGATTTACAAACCCTCGACTATCTCTGGCGCCGTTATTCAGGCGATCGCTTTGGCTTCAGCGTCCAGCAACAACTCTATCAACAAGTTGCCCGGGACTATCCCCTATTTTGCGCCACCATCGGCTGGAAACTCACTGCCTCGCGATCGCCCTCCCTCGAATTCACCTACAATCTCAAAGCCCCCGTCGGCCATCTCCCTTCCCGACGCTGGGCGCAAGGCTTTGAACTGTGGCGACTCATCAAAATACTTGACAAAAAAATCACATCATGCTTTGGCTACGACTAGGCCTAATCCCCCACCGCCTCAGACTCCCCCTCTCGCCCGAAATAATCTTTTAACACCTCCAACACCATCGGAGCCGCAAACGCGCCCCCACCCTGACCTGCATGTTCTCCAAGGGCAACAACAATAATCTCAGGATCATCGAGAGGCGCATAGGCCCCAAACCAAGCATGAGACGGATTCGGTTGAGCCTCCGCCGTCCCCGTTTTCCCCGCAAAGGGGGGAATCATCGTCGTATTAACTCCCGTAGCGGTTCCTTGCGTAATCACCTCTCGCAAGCCTCGTCTCAAAATATCAATCGTCTCGCCACTGATATTGAGCGACTCGCGCCAATAACTCACATCCACATCCAAACTCCGTAAATGAGGTCGAACCAGATAGCCCCCATTAGCCGGAACGGCAAACATCATCGCCTGTTGTAGCGGTGACGCCTGTAAATAGCCCTGGCCAATCGACATATTAATCGTATCCCCCTGATACCACCCTTCCCCCAACACCCGCTCCTTCCAAGCCGCATCAGGAACCAACCCCGCCGCCTCTTCCGACGCCAGTTCAATACCACTTTTCCGACCAAACCCATAACGGCGCGTCCAATCAATCAAGACCTCAGCCCCAATTCGTTGCGCCACCTGATAGAAAAACGTATCACTACTCCAGGCCATCGCCCCCGTAAAGCCCAACGGTCCAAAACTGCTACGGTTCCACTCCCAAAAGCGAATCCCCCCAGCCGTCACATAGGGATACGTCGGGAGTACCGCATAGGGAGAATACTGCCCAGATTCGATCGCCGCCGTCGTCGTGACAATCTTAAACGTACTCGCCGGGGCAAATCCCTGCAAGGCGCGATTCACAAACGGATAGCGAGCCGCTTGTAACGCCTGCCAATCGGCCTCAGTAATGCGCCCCGAGAAAATATTAGGATCAAACGCCGGACGGCTCACCATCGCCCGCACCGCCCCATCTCGGGGGTCAATAGCCACAATAGCCCCTTGAACATCCCCCAGGGCTTTCTCCGCCGCCCGTTGCAGATCCAAATCGAGAGTCGTCTGCACATCGCGTCCCCCTTCCGCCGGTTTCTCCCCCAACACCCGCAACACCTGGCCACGACTGTCGACCTCAACCTGTCGTCCCCCCCATTCGCCTCGAAGTTCATCTTCAAAAGCCGCCTCAACCCCCATTTGTCCCACAATATCCCCCAAACGATACTTATTATCCGGTTGAGATTCTAAACGGGATAAATCCTCATCACTGATTTCGCCGGTATAGCCGAGAACATGAGCCGCCAAGGAACCATGAGGGTAATGTCGCACCGCTTCAACATTGACCTCAATTCCCGGAAGTTGGGGACCATACTCCGTCAGTGCAATCACCTGAGCCGGGCTGAGGCGGCGGGCCACCCGAATCGGCAAGGCGGTGTTATAGCCCGTTTCCTCCAGACGTTCAAGCACTTGTTCGGGGGGAATGTTGATAATCTCACAGAGTCGTTCCACCGTCTCGGGCCATTCCTCAGCAGGGAGAGCCACGGGCCAGAGATAGACCGTGTGGGAGAGGCTAGAGGTGGCTAGGATCTGACCGTGGCGGTCAAAGATATTCCCCCGCACCGGCTGAGTGGGAATCAGACGAATGCGGTTGTCTTGGGCCAGTTCCAGATTGCGAGTTCCTTGAATCAGTTGCAGATAGGCCAAACGAGCGCCAAGTCCTCCTAGCATGACCACGGTAATCCCGACCATGATTAAAACCGATTGCACAAGACTGCCGATATTGCGTTGATTAGTGCGGCTGCCGTAACCGTTAGAAGGAATCGAGGTCATAATATCCTAGTGGGTGCAAAGAAACGTGGGATAGGGCCGGGACCGAGACCCCAAAAACTAACCAATTAGTCATTATAGGTTGCTTGCGCTCTCGGTTGGAGGGCCGAAGAACGAGGCTGAACTAGGAGAAGCGATCGCCTTGTCGCTAGACTAGACTAGAGCCAGGTTCGGTCAACTCCCCGCCGTGGGATGTTGCCCCATCCTGCCCCGGAATTTGGGACAACGACTATCCAGGAGCCGTCACCATGCTGCAAGCTGCCAGCCAAAACAGCGATCTGAGCGGGCGTGAATCAGAGTTCGACGTCGAATTGCATCGTGTCTTCAAAGTCTTTAACGGCGAAACCGCCGTGCGCGGCGTTGAAGTTCAGATTCGCCGAGGCGAGTTTTTTAGTATTCTCGGACCATCGGGGTGTGGCAAAACCACCACCCTACGACTAATTGCTGGCTTTGAAACTCCCTCAGCCGGAGAAATTCTCATTGGCGGTCGTTCCATGACCCGGGTTCCCCCCAATGAACGACCCGTCAATACCGTTTTTCAGAATTACGCCCTCTTCGACCACATGAGTGTCTGGGAGAACATCGCCTTTGGCTTGAAACTGAAACGGATTGGCCGCAGTGAAATTCAGCAGCGCGTCGAGGAGATGTTGCAGTTGGTGAAAATGGAAGCCTTCGCCAACCGCTACCCCAAACAATTATCCGGTGGACAACGGCAACGAATTGCCCTGGCCCGGGCCATTGCCAATCATCCGGCGGTACTACTGCTCGATGAACCCCTTGGGGCCTTAGATCTCAAACTCCGCAAAGAAATGCAGATGGAGTTATCCAATCTGCACCGTAATTTAGGCCTAACCTTTGTCACCGTCACCCATGACCAAGAAGAGGCCTTATCGATGTCCGATCGCATCGCCGTCATGAAAGATGGCAAAATTGAGCAAATCGGCTCCCCCACGGAGATTTATCAGCGGCCGCGCACCCCATTTGTGGCCGACTTTATCGGAGAAACCAATCTATTTGAAGGAACGGTCGAACATCAAGATGCTGAAACCGTCGTTGTTCGTAGCCATTCGGGCTTAAAACTGGTCGTGGCGCGATCGCCCGAAGCCGAACGTCTCAGTCATCATGTTGTCGTCAGTATCCGGCCCGAAAATATCGAACTCCATGCAACTCCCCCAGACTCAGCCCTAAACCTCTATCGGGGTCAACTTCAAACGGCCATGTATCTCGGCACCCATACCCACTGCGTCATCCGCCTCGACTCAGGGGAGCTAGTCACCCTACGTCAAGCCAGTCGCCCCGAAGACCTCCCCAGCCCCGATTCCCCGGTTTACTTATCCTGGTTGCCCCATCAAGGCATTGTTTTAGCCGCCTAGGGGCATTCGAGGGGGTAGAATCGGACTAGAACAGGGTACGATAGCCAACGAATGGCTCTGGGGAGCCGAGAATTTTTCACTGGTTTGTCAATGTCCTATCTCGCTGACCTGAGCCCCTGCGATCTGTCAGCACCCCCGGCTGAAGCACGGGGGCTTCGTCCCCCCCTTCAGGTAGCTGACCAGCTTAAGCCTTAACGGGCTACGTTCAGAGCAAGAG
>CAZXWM010000208.1:1467-7353 GCA_964644215.1 uncultured Phormidium sp. | reverse complement strand
TTGAACAAAAATAACGACGCACTCGGTCCACCTCGCATCAGCAGGTGGGGGTCAAGGAGCGTGGACTAGTGGTACAATGTAAGCAGCTTAATGGGCACGGCAAAAGACGGAACAAAGATTCCGAGTCCTCTGGAGGCACGATTCATTAAGTGAGGTTAATTCCCTATAAGTCCAACGAGTCGGTTGATACCGCTCAGACTCCAGGCAAAAGTTTTTCTAAAGCCCCATAGTGGAAACAACTTGGGGGTGTTATTGGGCAAAAGTTCCCAGTACACGGCGAGGATGCCGCCTTTCGCAAGGGCTAAGCCTTGTGATAAGACACCTACACCTCGCGCCAGCAGGTGGGGGAGCATTCATCCGGGCGACGGGTTCGTGTGGCGGTGATGGTGATTTGTACGGTGTCGTCGTCATCTTCATCGTCGTCGTCCTCGTCCTCGTCGTCCTCCTCAGGGGGACGGGTCTGTTTGGGTTGCGAGGGTGGGGCGACATTATCCAGGCTTGGCGGTGGGGTATGGGGCGATCGCTCTTTGGTTAGGGCCAACGGGTCTTGTAGGGACTTCACTGGCGTTTTGGGGTCGCTGGCCTGGGCGCTGGGCTGATTAACTAAAAATATTCCTAATAAGCTGGCGGACAACACGAGAGGACATCTTAAGTAATTCATAGTTTTTCTCAACAAAAAGCTAAAATACGACCCAAATTCCCAGATCCTGACTGAGGGAGTCCTCAGTGAGAATGGGCCGGACGCAAGGGACAAACTTGTAAACCCACAGGGGTATCGAGGATTAAGGCTTCGATATCAAACACCTGCTTGAGATTTTCCGGCGTTAACACGTCTTTAGGGGGGCCAATCTCTAAAATCCGCCCCTGTTGGATTAAGGCGAGACGATGGCTATAGCGGGCCGCTAAGTTGATGTCATGGAGGACGGTGACAATGGCGAGACGGCGATCGCGATTTAAGCGTTTCAGCAACTCCAACAGGTCCAACTGATAGCGAACATCCAAAAAGGTGGTGGGTTCATCGAGGAACAACACCTGGGGATTTTGGGCCAAGGCCAGGGCGAGAAATGCCCGTTGTCGTTCGCCTCCAGATAGCTGTGCCAAAGGACGCTCGGCAAAATCCCGTAAATCCGTCGATTCTAGGGCATTTTCAAGCCAAAACCGGTCTTCTGGGCTACTTTCCCACTGCCACCAGGGTTGATGGGGCGATCGCCCCATAGCCACCAATTGCCAAACCGTCATCCCTGGGGGAACGGGGGGCTGTTGCTGGGTTTGAACCGCTAAGGTTTGGGCCACCGCCTGGTTTGAGAGTTCGTCGAGGGAGTCTCCAGCCAGAAACACCTGGCCCCGTTGACGGGGAAGCAAACGACTCAGCAGCCGCAGTAGGGTAGATTTCCCCGACCCATTGGCCCCAATCAAGGTTAGCCATTCACCGTCATGGAGAGTTAAGGAAATATCCCTGATAATCGCCTGTTTGCTGTAGCCCCCTGTTAAGTCAGAGGCGGCGATGGGGATCGTTTGACCAGTTTGAGATGGACGGATTGGGGTTCCCCTCATGGCGTTCCACTTATTGATAGTTAGTATTATTAAGCTAAATAAAATAAAATGTCAATAGCTAATTTAAAACCCGACGGCGATAGAGAAGCAGCAGGAACACCGGCGACCCCATCAACGCCATCACCGCCCCAACCGGGAGTTCAATGGCCCCGAGACGGGCGAACCAATCGGCGAGAATCAGGACGATCGCCCCTCCCAGGGCCGACAGGGGTAAACTCAGGCGATGGTCCGACCCTACGAACAGGCGCACCCCATGGGGAACAATCAGCCCCACAAAGCCAATTAAGCCGCCAATACTGGCCGCCCCCGCCGCCAAGAGAGTGGCCGTTGCACCAATCAGGAGACGCGATCGCCCCAACGACAGCCCCAAGCCCACCGCCATATCATCGCCCAAGTTCAACAAATTCAGTAATCGCCCCAACAGACAGCCCACCAGTAACGCCAGCAGTAAATAGGGGGCAGCGGCGTTCACCTCCGACCAACCGCGACCATTGAGACTCCCTACCAGCCAATTAAAGGCCTGTTGAATTTGGCTGTCATCACTGAGAACAATCAGCGTCGTTTGCAACGCCCCCAACAGAGAGTTCAGGGCGACTCCCCCTAAAATCAGGCGATCAATGGCGATTTGTCCCCCATTCCAAGCGAGTCCATAGACCAATAGGGCCGCCACAATAGCCCCACACCAGGCCCCCGCTGGGATATAGACCGCACTCACCCCCAAGACAATCAGACTGGCCGCCACCAAGCCGGCCCCAGCCGACACCCCCAACAGATAGGGAGTGGCGAGACTGTTCCGTAATAATCCTTGCATCAGTCCCCCGGCTAAGCCCAGAGAACTCCCCACCAGGGCAGCGGCGGCGATCCGGGGCAGGCGCAATTCCCAGATGATAACTTGGTGGCTGAGACTTCCGCGACGCAGTAACGCATCACTCAGTTCACTGGGGGTAAGGGACACGGTTCCTTTCACTAAGGAGAGGGCGATCGCCCCCAGGAGGAGGCCCAGTAATAGGAGGGTGACTAGGAACACCCGAGAATACTGAATTTGAGAGGAATTTGAGGGGTAGCTAAGGGGTGGAGTCATTGACGGCAGATCCGGTCATTTGCAAAGACCAGGCTCATTATCAAGTCAATTGCTATAAGTTGTCAATAAAAAATTAAGCCCTCAGCCCCAGGTTCCAGGGAATAAGGGCTGTAGCGGTTCCCGCCACCACTCCTTTAAGCTAGGAGGAACCCTAACTCACATCTCGTCCTCCCCCCATGTCCCAAAGCCAAGACATTCTCACCCAAATTCCCGGTAATCCCTGGCGAGGCTTACAAAACGCCGATCGCCGCTGGAGTCAACTACGCCAAACCCCTCCCCCGAGTCCTCAGGTGGTTCAGGACTCCTCTCAACCCCTCGGCGATACCGATTGGGATGTGGTCATCTGTGGCGCAACCCTGGGAATCCTCCTGGGGGCGAGTTTAGCGCAACGGGGATGGCGAGTGGCGATTATTGAACGAGGCGTTCTCAAAGGTCGGGACCAAGAATGGAACATCTCCCGCAGTGAATTGCAAACCTTTGTCGAGTTGGATCTGTTAACCCCCGAGGAATTGCAGGGGGCGATCGCCAGCGAGTATAACCCAGCCCGCGTCGCCTTTCCCGCAAGCCCCGACATCTGGGTACGCGACATCCTCAACCTGGGCGTCGATCCCGTCTATCTCCTAGAAACCCTAAAACAGAAATTTCTCGCCGCTGGGGGAACGCTTCTGGAACAGACGAGTTTTCAAAATGCCGAGATTCACCCGGATGGAGTGCAGATTACCACCGATAGCCAATCCCTCACCAGTCGCCTACTCCTCGATGCCATGGGGCATTTTTCGCCAATTATCCAACAAATTCGCGGCCAGCAACGGCCTGATAGTGTCTGTCTCGTGGTGGGAACCTGCGCCCAGGGCTATCCGAACAATGAGACAGGAGATTTATTTGTTTCCTTCACCCCCATTCTCAATCAATGTCAGTATTTCTGGGAAGCCTTCCCGGCCCGAGATGGACGAACCACCTATCTATTTACCTATGTTGATACTCATCGCGATCGCTTTAGCTTAGAGTTTTTCTTTGACGAGTATCTACGACTCCTCCCCGAGTACCAAAAGTGTCAACTCGATCAACTCGACTTCAAACGGGCCTTATTTGGGATGTTCCCCAGTTATCGAAACTCTCCAGTGCGATCGCCCTTTCCCCGGCTTCTCCCCATTGGCGACAGTAGCGGCAGTCAATCGCCCTTGAGTTTCGGGGGCTTTGGGGCCATGGTCCGTCACCTGAAGCGGCTAACTGAAGGAGTGAGTGAGGCCTTAACCGCCGATTGTTTAGATGTCCAATCCCTGGCCCTCCTGCAACCCTATCAACCCAATCTCTCGGTCACTTGGCTATTCCAACAAACCATGACTGTGGGCGCAACGGAAACCGTTAAGGATGACCAGGCCATCAATGAATTATTAGCGGCGGTGTTCCAAGCCATGAACGCAGCCGGCGATGAGGTATTACGTCCCTTTTTGCAAGATGTGGTTCAGTTTGGCAGTTTATCCCAAGCCCTGTTTCGCACTTCGATTTCGAGCCCTCTAACGGTGGCGAAAGTGGTTCCTCAGGTGGGGATTCCTCCGTTACTGAATTGGCTACGTCACTATCTGGCGTTGGGGGGTTATCAAGCCCTGAGTCCTCTGGGGCGGGCGATCGGCAACTCTCCCTTTAACCCGGACGACTCCCGCCAACGCTATTATCTTAATCGTTGGTCAGATGCGTGGACCTATGGATCTGGGGGCGACTATCACCTGTAATTTAAATCATGTTTAGGCATCAAAGTCAATGTTTTGATACAGATTGTTTAAATTCAGTTCAACGCCCAAAGATTCCAAAACTACAGGCTGTTCTGGGTCTTTATATTCGGTCATTAGCCATTGATTAGAACTTTGTTTAAGATGCTGTTCTACATACATCTTAGACTGGTCAATTAACAGATACTCTCGAAAAGTGGGAATGGTTCGATAGGCGGCAAATTTCTCGCTGCGGTCATAGTTTCGGGTTGATTCTGATAAAACCTCAGCAATAAAAACCGGATTGATGACCGTATCTTTTCGACCCTCTTGAAGTTCGATAGGAGTCGGAAGAATCATGATATCAGGATAAGTATAAAGGTTTGCTTGAGGAAGCCAAAGGCGCTGATCTGCTAAGAATAGACGATAGGGCTTTCCAGCCAACGCCAAACTCAGGAGTACAGTTAAGGCGCGGATTAGTTCATTATGATTTGGCGTTCCTCCGGTCATTTCAACAATCTCCCCATTGCGATATTCATGGCGAACTGAAGCATTTTCTTCTAATTCCAGATACTCAGCAGCGGTGTAAGTTTGAGTATCGGTTTGAGTTGAGGTCGCCACCATGTTAGTAATCTCCTATAATTCTGCTAGTTTATGGATCTGGGGATGACTCTCCCTGATAGACTGATTCCCGCTTAAGCATCAAATTTAATGTTTTTGTACAAACCATTTAAACTTAGTTCAATTCCCAAAGAATCTAAAAATATAAACTGTTCAGGGTCTGTATATTCAGTCATTAACCACTGATTAGAACTTTGTTTAAGATGCTGTTCCACATACATCTTAGACTGGTCAATTAACAGATACTCTCGAAAAGTGGGAATGGTTCGATAAGCCTCAAATTTCTCGCTGAGGTCATAGTTTCGGGTTGATTCCGAGAGGACTTCGGCAATAAAGACAGGGTTTGTTACCGTGTCTTGGCGATTATCCTGTAAGGCAATGGGTTGCGGGACTACCATCACATCAGGATAGGTATAAAAGTTGCGATCGCCCACCCAGAGACGAACATCAGTTCCTAACACCTCATACAGGTCTCCCTGTACGTTCTGCATAAGCAGAAAAATTAAACTTAAGGTCAGTTTATTATGGTTGACGGTTCCCCCGGGCATTTCAACAATCTCCCCATTGCGATATTCATGGCGAACTGAAGCATTTTCTTCTAATTCCAAATACTCAGCAGCAGTGTGAGTTTGCGTTGACGTTACCACCATAGTTATTTTGTCCTGTTGGGGTACAATTGCATTTTTAGATTCACGAACCGGAGGTTGAAGAGGGAAAAATAGAGGCAAGTTCTACCTCGAACTCAGGAAATAGAGGTGACGTTAGGCGATCGCCCTCCAACAACGTCTGAACCCGTTGAAGTTGGGCATCCTGGCGACGATACACCTCCAGAGTTTTCAGCCACCAATTCACCAGCCAATACTCCTGAACCCCATAGAGAGAATAGAGTTTTAACTTCACCTCGCGATCGCGCCGTTCATT
>CAZXWM010000208.1:0-1367 GCA_964644215.1 uncultured Phormidium sp. | reverse complement strand
GAACCCCATAGAGAGAATAGAGTTTTAACTTCACCTCGCGATCGCGCCGTTCATTCGTTTCCCCTGGAGAAAGAACCTCCACCACCAACTCCGGGGCTACCGTAAAATGTCCCGACGCATCCACCCCAGTCTCTAACCGAGATTGACTAATCCAGACCAAATCAGGAATTACCGCATCCCGAGGACTTAAAATCAGCCCTGGGGCTTGAAATGTATTTCCCAATCCAGTTGTTTCTGACCAAATTTCTAGGCGAACCTGAAGCTTGGTGGCGACAGCTTGATGACGAAAATGAGGGGCGCGAGTCACAAACAGTTCTCCACCAAGAATTTCATAGCGAGTCCAACCCCCATCATCGGGCATCACATCGAGATCTCGAATCGTCCAAACTTCGGTGGGTGTGACCATGGGGAGTCCTCATTAAAACAAAACCAAAACCAAAACCAAAATAAATAGGGCATAGACCCAGCCTGTTGATCCAAGACTAACCCTATACCCTATCTTAAACCAAACTAACCCAACTTAGGAGCTTTCATCCACCTCCACTCGCTTCATCCGAGACCGTTCCCCAGAGTGAATCGAGACTTGAGACTTGCGCACCCCAAACCGTTCCGCCAAAACCTGGATTAACTCCTTATTGGCCTTTCCATCCACTGGCGGAGATTGCAGGCGTACCGTCAGACTGCCATCATCTTCTAGGATAATCGCCTGTTGCTTAGAATTGGGTTTGACCTTAACATTAAACATCATGACTCGTCACCCGTTAAGCGCATCTCAGCACGAACCATCGACTCTCCTAAAACCCGTTCAATCTTGAAGCCAAGATGTTCAGAAATGCGTTGCATGGCCCGGTTATCTGAGAGAATTTCGGCAAAGACTAAATCAAAGCCTTCTGCGCGGGCAATTTCAATCGAACGGCGCGTCATTTCAGTTCCTAAACCCTGATGTTGGAAAGAATCGCTCACCAACAGAGAATACTCCGCATCACGAGTTCCGTGAATTAGACTCAAGCGGGCGACACCGACGAGTTCATGCTTACCCGTTTCGGGATTACGATAGTCCGCAATCAGGGCCATTTCTTGATCGTAATCAATAAAACAGAGGCGCGAGAGTCGTTCATGAGTCACTCGGCGACTGAGTTTGAACGCATGGGCGTAGCGTAGATAAACACTTTCTTCCGAGAGGCTTTCGTGGAACTTCACCGCCATCGGTTCATCTTCCGGGCGGATGGGGCGAATCGTCACCTCCCGTCCATCGCGTACCGTCCACTGTCCCACATACTGACTGGGATAGGGGCGAATCGCCGGTTTCGGTAACTCAGCCACATCCGTATCCGCCGGATGGAGAACCACCCGCGCATCCAGGGAAA
>CAZXWM010000207.1:0-7365 GCA_964644215.1 uncultured Phormidium sp. | reverse complement strand
ACCATCCCCAGGACTCGTTCGACTTCTCCACCGAAGTCGGCGTGGCCGGGGGTATCGACGATGTTAATGAGGGTGTCTTTGTAGTGAACGGCGGTATTTTTGGAGAGGATGGTGATACCGCGTTCTCGTTCGAGGTCGTTGGAGTCCATTACACAGTCCGGAACGTCTTCTCCTTCGCGGAAGATGCCGGATTGTTTGAGGAGTGCGTCAACCAGGGTAGTTTTGCCGTGGTCGACGTGGGCGATAATTGCAACGTTGCGAATTGGGAGAGACATAAAGAAGCGTCCAGACGGTGCGCTGTTAAAAAATTGACAGATTTCTTAACAATTGTAGCGGATCGATGGGCGATCGCCGGGGAAAGCTTGCCCTGAATTTTGGGCGAAGGTTAGCCTTGATCGAGGCGATCGCCCTGATGCAGTCGTTGGGCGATATCATAGGTTTGGGCCGGCGATCGCACGGTGGGAGAATCAAGGGCCACCGGTCATCGGCCCAGGAATCGAAGCTTCCGCCACTGGCGAGGTCAAACTGGGCATGATGATAGGCACAGGTGAGAATCCCCTTTTGGCAGAGAAGAAATCTCTATGGCGGGAAGTTGGCGAGTCAACGCATTGTTCCCGCTTTAAGGAAGTCGAGTTTAGCCCTGATGACCTAGGGAAACGATGACAGTGAGGATGTCACATTAATTGATACAAGCAAGCTAGTCGTTCTCATTTTGGATATTGACGGCGAGAAGATAGTTGAAAACTTGCCTATCCTTAAAACCCACAGCTCGTCTCACACTACGCTTGGAATTTTCACTATTCTATGGCTTGTATCATGTCGTTTGACTGGATAGAATCGCTGTCTCCGACTTGACTGACGAGCAACAGCCGGTTCTGCACTTTCTAGATCAGGCTTATCGCCACTACTATATTTATTCTGTTAATTCTTCCTGATCAGAATCAGGTAGCCTTAAAAATTCACCATACTTTTTGTAAAGGAGGTAGGTCGAAAGTAAGCAAAATCTGATGACTTTATTCCACCCAGATTCTTCTATCTTAATTTTTTTGGGGTTGAAATGAACAATCTTATTCCGTAAAGAGTAAATCACAACGGCATCTTTTGTTTTTCTTGAATAGTCCGCAGCTATTTTAGTTTTGACCGACTTGAAATCATTATAAATCTCACAATACTCTTTTAATTCTTCATCAATGACCTCAAGCAAACCCTTAAGCGCATCTTCTTCTTTGGGTTTCCAGCTTATGGACTCCTCAATCTTGTCAATGAATTCCAAAAATTTTAGATCGACTGAAATAGTTTGATAGAGTTTAAGGATTTTAGGAATCCTAAACAATCTTTCTAAACATCTATAAATATCCAAAAATGAATATTTCCAAGAAAATGATATGTAGCTATCCAGAATACTTTCAAATGGTATGGATGCTTCCCCTTCATATGCAACACGCTCAAAAATATCCAGTGTTCCTTGCTCAAACCTGAGATTGTTAACAGAATTATAATTTAGAAAATAAACAAGTAATACTCTAGAAATATCTGGATCTGGTTTGTCCGAACTTAGAACTAATCTTTCTAATAGTATTGATTCGGGTTTTATTTTGTAAACATAAAAACTTTCAAAACACCCTTTGATATATCTAGAAGCATCATAATCATAGTAGTCATCATCAATAGCGCCTAAATTGTTGTAGATTTCTAGGCTTGTTACATCATTTTTTAATGCAACTTTAAGCTGATAAATCACCAAGACTGTCCAACCAGACATGATTTCATCTTCAGGCAACTGAACAAAATTTTCATCCTCTGTGTCTTGAGTATTATCAGATATTTCTTCTTCTGTGCCGACATAAATAAAATAGTACTCATCGTCATAGCTAAAACAAGCAGACTTGTCTTTGCTAAATAAGTTTTTACTACTTAAATGTTTCGCATCTTTAATTAGGTTTTTATCCAATTCGCTAAGTTTTATAGTTCTTTTTGTATCTAAGGGTTCTATAGAACGCTCTTCTAATTTAATACGGTCATTTAAGCACTCAATTATGTATTGGCTGGATTTTTTTATACTTCGAGACATAACTGGCAGTTCAATAAGCCCTCCAGCAAACTTCCATACTGTCAACCTCAAATTTTTCTTCAATTAAAGTCGTAAACGCCTCTTTAAAAAATTGCCGATTCTCGTACCCTTTAGTCGCGCTACTCTTACCCGTTAGCTTCGACAGCATGTCCCCACAGACAAATTCTTTGCGCTCTTCGCCGCTCAATTTTCTTATTTTATCGATAAACGGCTCAATATTTTTTTCAAGAGTTTTCCATTGTTTCTCTCGTTTTTCTCGGCTATAATCACCACCCGGTCGTCCCATTGTGTATAAAGCAATAGCTGTCACAAACCCTATATAAGAAGCTGGTAGGCTCTTGAAAAAGTTTTGTTTACCTAGAGCTATTTCAAAACGACTCAAGTAGTCAATAACTCTGTAAAATTCCTCCGTAAACTCTGGACGAGATGTTGACTCAATAAAATCCTGTCTTGTGAATTCATCAGCGACTTCTTTGTGAAGGTCAATTTTTTCTTTCCTTGAACCAAAAACCAAAAAAAGCTCAACAACAACACTCGCCTTAAACTGTCCAGCCCTAGTTTTTCTCCTTGAGTCATCTACTTCGATAATCTCAATATTGTGATTGCTTTGCTGAAGTCCTTTGATAATAGGTTTAAATACAACCTCAATTTGTCGTCTTAAGTTCCAAGGAACTTGACCCGTGTTCAAAACTAACATCCGATAAGTCATTGCATTAGATTGAGCAGCAAGCCAATACTCAACTCTAATAAATTGTTGTTTGATACCTGGATTTTTCTTGACAGCCTCTTTGAGAGCAGTCGTTCTTTGCATACCATCAATAATGAAGATATCTTCGCCATCTTTAGACCCCAATATCTTATCAAAACTTTCTTTATTTTCTAAATTTTCTAGGTCCTTAAATTCATTTTCATTTAAGATAACACCTAAGACGATAGGTGGTAAAATTCCGCCTTCTTCTAGGTCGGCAACCATTCTCTCTCGGATACGTTTTGCTGTGATTGTCTTCAAAGGCTCCCGCTGCCCTTGAATCCCTCCTTGTTCTTCAAAGCTTGACCGAACCTTTTCAAGATACTCCTCAATCGAGGTGTGAACCATAATTGAGTAACAATTCGCTCTTTTATCTTTTAAAATATCAATGTTCATGTCTTTGATTTAGACGTCCAAACAGGTCAAACATAAAAAGTTCGTAGCTTTAGCTTTGTATTACTAGATTAATTTCGTTGACAAAATTTAAAAATAGCAATGCTATTCCTGAAATTGTAACACACTCTTGTCAAGTCTTCAAGCCTGAACAAAACTATATCTGTCTCACGACTCCCTACTCGAAAGAGACTGAGATTTTAGGAAGGGATTGTGGCCGTAATGAAAAGTCGCCACTGAACTGAGTTATGGGTGAGTCTCAACACTCCTGTCATGGTGAAGCAAGTAGGACAGATCTGGAGGCAGAGTCCCTGAAAGGTCGAATCTAAAGAAACATCAAGAATTATCGAGTTTCTCCATCTCAACTCGGGCCATCTTGACTCAACCTAGCCCCAGTCGCCAACTCCTCCCCCTCCCAGATGGCCCATGTCTTCGAGAAATCTCCCGCCACCCATCCCCCCAGATGATACATTGGGACAACTGCCCACAGACGCGATCTACCCCTTGGGGCCATGCCTCAAGTGTACAGTTCGTTGTAGTGTAGCCCTGTTTGGATCGTTCCCAAGCCGTTTCTCATTATGAGTCGCATTATTGTTGTCACCTCGGGTAAAGGGGGAGTGGGCAAAACCACCACCACCGCCAACCTCGGTATGGCATTGGCACAACGCAAGCGTAAGGTTATCCTCGTGGATGCCGATTTTGGCTTGCGTAATCTGGATCTGCTGCTGGGGCTGGAAAATCGAGTCGTCTATACTGCGGTAGAGGCGATCGCCGGTGAATGTCGCCTCGATCAAGCCATTGTCCGGGATAAACGCCAAAATACCCTGGCCCTCCTACCCGCTGCCCAAAACCGTATGAAAGATGCCGTCACCCCCGCCCAGATGCGGAAGTTGGTGATGGCCTTGGCCAAAAAATTTGATTATGTCCTCGTCGATTGCCCCGCCGGTATTGAACAGGGGTTCCAAAATGCGATCGCCGCTGCCCGGGAAGCCCTCATCGTCACCACCCCCGAGATTGCCGCTGTTCGCGATGCCGATCGCGTGGTGGGCCTCCTCGAAGCCAATGGAGTCCGCAAGGTGGGCCTGATTATCAACCGCATCCGCCCGGAAATGGTGGAAGCCAACGATATGATGTCCGTTGAAGATGTGCAAGAACTGTTGGCGGTTCCCCTGGTGGGCGTGATTCCTGACGATGAACGGGTGATTGTCTCGACGAACCGGGGCGAACCTCTCGTTCTGTCTGAGGAACCCTCGCGGGCGGGAGAAGCCTATGGCAATATCGCTCGCCGTCTGGAGGGAGAGACAGTCGAGTTTTTAGATCTTTCCGTTCCTGCCAAGGGCATCTTCTCTCGTTTGCGTAATCTGTTGAACACCCGAATTATCTGACTCGACGTTGACTCGACTCATCACAATGCTTTCCAATCTGCTCGCCCGCTTCTTGCCGCGATCGCACAAAGACACCAGCCGCAAGGAAGTCAAACGCCGCCTGCAACTGGTGATTGCCCACGATCGCGTGGACTTAAATCCAGCAACCATCGAGGCGATGCAGAAGGAAATCCTAGAGGTGGTTTCCCGCTATGTAGAAATTGACACCGAGGGCCTTAACTTTGCCCTCGAAAGTGATCAACGCATGACCTCCATTACCGCCAACCTGCCCATCCGTCGGGTTCGTAAACCTCCCACAGAAGACGAGTTAGACGCTCTCCCCGAGTCATTGAGTGATGACAACATCCTTAGTTTTGAACTCGTTGAAGACGAGGAAGACTCCCCCTCAGAATCGCCCTCCCCGCAACAGGAAGAGAACACCAACAGCGATAACGACGGCGATCAGAACGAGGACAGCGATCGCCCGGACTCCCAGCAACCCTAAATCACGGTAAGATGCTTCTGATGTCCTGTTCGCGATCGCCCCTGTACCTGTGACTGTCCAAAACTCCCTCACCTCTCGCCAACGCAACCCCAACTCCCTCGACTACGCCACCATTTGGCAAGATAGCCTCACCATCTTCTGGGGAGACTGGCTCGATTTACGAGTTCGCGTCGCCCAAGTCGCCGCCTCGGGCCTAATTTCGCCCCTAATTTACATCGTCGCCTTCGGTTTAGGCTTAGGCAGTTCCGTCCGCCCCGGAACCGCCATTGGCGATGAATATACAAGTTATTTGCAATTTATTCTACCGGGAATGGTCGCCCTGTCCTCCATGGCCATCAGTTTCGGCGGTACTACCTTCTCGATTTGTGGCGAACGACTCTACAGCAAAACCTTTGAGGAAGTGCTACTCTTGCCTATTCATCCCCTCTCGTTGCATCTGGGGAAAATGATCGCCGGTGTCGTTCGAGGCTTAATGACGTCAGCATCAGTTATGGTCGTTGCCGTTCTCTTTCTCGGCTTCACAGAACAAGGAATATCCGCCATTTGGAGTTTCTTTAATCCTCTCTTTTTGTTAGTGTTAATCCTAAATTGTGCCGTCTTTGCTGGCTTAGGAGTTATCGTTGGTTTGAATGTAAAATCTCTCGAAAGTGTGGGCTTACTCAACAACTTTTTGATTGTCCCCATGTCCTTTCTCGGAGCCACCTTTTTTGACCCTGCCACCCTGCCCGATGCCCTAAAAGTGGTTGTCTTTTGTTTGCCGCTCACCTATACCAGTGTCGGCTTGCGATCAGCCGCCTATGGCTCCTTAGCTGACTTTACCTGGATTAGTATTCCGGTGTTATTCGTGGTGGCTGTGGTTCTGTCTTGGATTGGTGCTTATCAGTTTTCGCATCAACAAGATTAAGGCTCAATAATGGGCAATCAATAGATGAGATACCGTGTGATTTTTTGCATTAGATACCAAATTGTAGGGTCGAATAATTATTCGCCCCTACGGACGGAATTTTAATCTAATATAATTTTAGCTGGTTTTTGTGATGTTCTAAAAAACTTTTAAAACAGTCCGTTTTTGCGTTTCTTGTTAACCATTTACCCTGAAAGAGTTATGACGTTTACCTATCCCAAAGCACGACAAAGTGACCAGGTTGATACCTATCATAGCATCGAAATCCCCGACCCTTATCGTTGGTTGGAAGACTCCGACTCCGAGGAAACTCGGGCTTGGATTGAGGCGCAAAATGAGCTAACCTTTGGCTTTTTAAAAAACAATCCCGATCGCGATCGCCTCAAACAGCGACTGACTCAACTCTGGAATTACGAAAAATATGGGATTCCCTTCAAAGAGGGCGATCGCTACTTTTACTTCAAAAATGACGGCCTACAAAACCAAAACGTCCTCTACGTTCTCGATAACTTAGACGGTGATCCCCGCGTTCTCCTCGACCCCAACCAACTCTCCGACGATGGAACCGTGGCCCTAACCGGTTACGACATTTCCCCTGATGGGCACTGGCTGGCCTACGCCCTGTCTGAGTCCGGTTCCGACTGGAAAACTTGGCGAATTCGCAACATTGACAGCGGCGACGATCTCAGCGAGGAAGTGAAGTGGAGTAAATTCTCCGGGGCCGCCTGGACCCATGACAATCAAGGCTTTTACTATAGTGCCTACGATCGCCCCCAAGAAGAGAGTCAATACGAAGACATTAACTACTTCCAAAAACTCTATTATCACCGTCGCGGCACTCCCCAAAACGAGGATGTTCTCATCTATGAACGGCCCGACGAGAAAGAATGGGGCTTTAGCGGCGATGTCACCGACGATGGCCGCTATCTGATTATCTCCGTCTGGCGGGGAACAGAACCGAAAAACCTCGTCTTCTATCAAGACTTACAAACCCCCAGTTCGCCACAACTCGACGCGCCAGTAGTGGAATTGATTAACACCTGGGAAGCCCGCTATGATGTAGTGGGAAATGAGGGCGATCGCCTTTGGTTAACCACCGACTTTAACGCCCCTCGCTATTGTCTCATTGCCTTAGACCTCCCCGGCGGCGATCGCCACACCGTGATTCCCGAAGCCGAGGATGTCCTGCAAGGCGTGAGTCTCCTCAACCATCAGTTTGTCGTCGAATATCTCAAAGACGCTCGCTCTCAGGTGAAACGCTTTAGCCTCAGCGGTGAGTTCCTCGGACATATTGACCTACCCGGAATTGGTTCCGTCGGCGGCTTTGGCGGTAAAGCCAGCGATACGGAAACCTTCTACGCCTTCACCGCCTTCACCACC
>CAZXWM010000206.1:0-7376 GCA_964644215.1 uncultured Phormidium sp. | reverse complement strand
CGGTGGTGGCGATCGCCATGCCGGGATCGGTTTACGATAAAGTTCTCTCTAATGCTCAAGAGGCCAAGGCCCGCGATGCTCGTCTGATTGGAGTCACTCCTATGGATGAGAAGGAAGCCGAGGAAACCTTTGATGACCTACTCCCGGTTCCGGTGGTTGAGGAGCTTCTCTCGCCCATTTTGGCGGTGATTCCGCTGCAATTGTTGGCCTATCATATCGCCGCTCGGCGAGGCTTGGATGTGGATCAACCTCGGAATTTAGCTAAGTCGGTTACGGTGGAATAATTGTCTTGAGATAGACAGATACACTAGGACAATATGAGTACGGGGAGTGAGACTAAATTAGGACATAAAAACACTAACAGTCGTCCTAACTAAACTGTCTATATCTAAATCTCGTCCTGCGTAGAACCGATGACTAAGGAGACGCGATCGCCGCCAATCTCCTGCAAGGCGGTGAGGGTTTCAATCACAGTTTGATAGGGAACATCCCCGGCTACCTGCAGATAAACATGGCGCTGGGGAGACTGTTGCAAATAACCCGGTAATTGTTGTAAAAGTTGGGTTTTCTCGATGGGGCGATCGTTCACCGAGAGTTCTCCTCCTGTCTGTAACGCCACTTGGAGAACCTCTGAGGAGTCAGAGGTTTGAGAATCCGCCTCGGCTGTCTCAGCATCTAAGGCCTCAGCCTCTTGAGGTAAATGAACTTTTAAATGTTGTCCCTCTTCGGCTAAGTTGGCGGCGACAGCGACAAAAAAGGCCAACACCACTAACATTACATTGAGCATGGGGGTGATTTCGAGTTCGGGTAACTCATCTCGCGATACTTGTTGTTTAAATTTCATCACCTTGTCTCTTATTCGCGAACCACTAACAGAACGCGATCGCCACCAATCTCCACCATTTGGCTTAATAAATCATCCACTTGACGATAATTCAACTGACGATCAGCAGTTAACATCACCTCCGACTCAGGATGGGTTTCTAAGAACGTGGCGATCGCCTGTAAAAACTCCTCTCGTTCGACGACATTTCCCTCAATCAAAACCTCACCGTGACGATTCAAACCCGCTTCAAACCTTGGGAGTACCGGCATAGAGTCGCGGGAAGGGGTGTCTTCTCTCGTAGAACTTAGCGACCTCTCAGGTGGTTCTAAATCAGCAATCACTCGTCCAGTTAAGGACATAGTTAAAATCACAAAAAAGGTTAACACCGACATTAACACATCAATCATCGGCACTAAATTAACCCCTGGACTCTTCGACCGTCTGACTCTTGTTTTCATTGTTATTGTTAAGACTCAACAGGTTTAACCGCTGTTCCTAAATTAACGATCGGTTGATAGGGTTCAGACCAAACCTCACGATAAATTAGTTCTAACTCACTCCCCACTTCAGCAAAATAATCCATCTGTTGTGATTGTAAGCTGACCAAAATACGAAACACCAAGAGGGCAAAAATTGCCACCATCATTCCCGCCGCTGTAGTGGTGAGGGCTTCGCCGATGCCCGAGGCGGCCTGAGTGGCTTCTATACTGGAGCCTCCACCTCCAACATTGAGATTGTTAAAGGTACGAATTAAGCCCATCACGGTTCCTAACAAGCCTAAGAGGGGCGCTAGAGCGATAATGGTTTCGAGGAGTTTGTCCCCTCGTCGCATTCGTGCAAACTCTTTATCGGCAGTGGCTTCCATCGCTAGACGGACAGTTTCTGGGCTGGGGCGACGCAGTTTGAGGGGCGTTAGGAGAAAGCGGCCAATGGCTAAATGTTGTACATATTCGGCCATGTCTCGGGCCTGGGCTAAATCTTCAGCCGCCGCATCGAGAACATCCCGCACAATCCGATCTTCTTGGCTTAGCAGCTCGATCCAAAAGATACCTCGTTCTAGGGCGGTGGCGAGGGTGAGAATCGACAGCAGCAACAGAGGGAACATCACCGGTCCCCCTTTGAGAAACTCGTCGAGGAGTCGTGGGGTTTGAGTCAGCAGCAGCGATCGCAGCATGGCTAGAGAGCGATGAAGAACCTTTAAATAATAATCTCTTGCAATTATCCTACACAAGTGCTTCAATAGTCCGTAGCCTATTGCATTTAATTTGCAATAAACGGGCAATCCAAGCGATCACCCGAAGTTGACCCAGTGCCAAGGCTCATCCAGATCGATGGTACTCGCCAAACGAGATAAGACGTTAAATTTGGCAAAAATAGCGATTTTGGGGACATACCGCGTTATTGATAGTTTATTTTCAACTGTCTATTTTTAGTCTCCAGTCTCCAGTCTCCATTGTCCATTGTCCATTGTCCATTTCCATAGATATCGATGACAACTAAGATTTCCAGGCGAACCTTCTTTGTGGGAGGAACCGCCCTCACCGCGCTGGTTGTAGCGAATTTACCCCGACGCGCTTCGGCACAAGCTCGCAGCGTGAATCTCTACTCCTCACGGCATTATGACAGCGACGATGCGCTCTACGATGCCTTTGGCGAGGTAAACCTGATTGAAGCCGGCGCCGAAGAACTGATTGAGCGGATTCAGAGTGAGGGGGCCAATAGCCCCGCCGATGTTCTGTTGACGGTCGATGCTGGGCGTTTGTGGCGTGCCGAACAAGCCGGACTCTTCCAACCGGTGCGTAGTGCTACACTCGAACAGCGTATTCCGGACTACCTGCAACACCCCGATGGCTTGTGGTATGGCTTGACCCAGCGAGCGCGGGTGCTGTACTACAATCGCGATCGCGTCAATCCGGCGGATTTATCTACCTACGAGGCCCTGGCCGATCCCCAATGGCGGGATAAAATCCTGATTCGCACCTCAAGTAATGTCTATAACATCTCCCTCGTCGCCTCTCGCATTGCCATTCATGGTGAGTCGGAAGCCCGCCGCTGGTTGGAAGGCTTTGTGAGCAACTTTGCCCGCGAACCCGAAAGTAATGACACGGGACAAATTCGCGCTTGTGCTGCCGGGGTGGGGGATGTGGCGATCGCCAACAGCTACTACTACATCCGTCTGCAAAAATCCACAGACCCCGCTGATCAAGAAGTTGTCGAAAAAGTCGGCCTGTTTTTCCCCAACACCGGCCCAGGAGAACGGGGAACCCATGTCAATGTCAGTGGTGCCGGTGTGCTGCAAAACGCCCCCAATCGCGAGGCGGCGATCGCCTTCTTGGAACATCTCTCGGGTGGTGAATCGCAACGTTATTTCGCCGAGGGGAATAACGAGTATCCCGTCGTCGCGGGCGTTGACCTTGATCCAGTTCTGGCGAGCCATGGCCAACTGCAAGCCGATCCCCTCAATGTGGCAGACTTGGGACGCTATCAACCTGATGCGGCTCGTCTCATGGATGAAGTGGGTTGGCGATAATGCAAATGAGATCGAATAGCTTGCGATTGATGGTCGTAGCTTATTGCATTTAATGTGCAAGACGCGATATTGTTTTGGATGGGTTAAGCGCCGTACTCAAATTATGGGGAGTACGGTGTTTTTGTTGCTAGTCTAGTTCCGCTCTCCTTGTCTTGACTCGATGTTGTATTCCTCCTGGCATCAACTCAAATTTCCCCTAGCCTTTGTCTGTGCAACGGCCATTCATGGAGGGCTGTTGTGGTTGCCGATGCCCCCAGCGGCCATAGAATCACAGCCCAACCCGCCGGCCGAGTCGTCCGCCGAGTCGTCCGCCGAGGCGATCGCCACAATTCCTCTGGCCGCCTTAACAACACCCACCCCAGAGCCGATTCCAGACGCGCTCCCAGACCCCACCCCAGACCCCACATCCGCCCCACAACCGCAACCGACACCGGCCCCACCAGTAGAAACCAGTCCCGCCACCTCACCCCAGCCACAACCGACTCCCAACCCGGAGACTGAGACCATTGAGCCTCAGCTAACTCCTGAGCCAACGGATGAACCCACTCCTGACTTGGATGCCAAAACCATTGAGCCAACGGATGAACCCACTCCCAACCCGAAGGCTAAGACCATTGAACCTGAACCCACTCCTGAGCCAACGGATGAGCCAACTCCTGAGCCAAGAGAGGAACTCATGGCGGGGATTCCCCACCTGGAGGGGGCTGAGTCGGGATGTTATGGCTCAGCCGATTGTCATTTTTTGCCGGGGACAACCGTGCGAACCGTGACCCAGGAGTTACAGGCGCGTTTGCAAAGCCAGGGGTATCGCCTTAATCTCAGCTATCGGGATACCGGGTTACGGGTTTACGAGCTGTCTCGGGAGAGTGAGCCGGCCCAATTTCTCCATATCGCCAGTGATAACGCGGGACGGGATACGTTTTATGTTCTGGCTCCGCAACAGCAAACCTTAGAGGAACTTCGATCGCGATGAATGACAAAAAACTGGGTTTCGGACTCGTGCTGCTGAGCGCCTTGAGCTTGATGGGTTGTAATCCGGCCGCTGAAGAGATTGACCCGTTGGTGCAGTTGCAAGAGACGGGGGAATGCTTTGATTGCAATTTGGCGGGGGCGGATTTGCGGGAGTTGGATTTGCAAGAGGCGCGACTGAACCGCTCAGATTTGTCCGGGGCGAATTTGTCGGGGATGAATTTGCGGCGGGTGTTGTTGGATCAGGCTAACTTGACGGGCGCGAATTTGGCCGGGGCCGATCTGACGGAAGCGGCCTTGACGGAGGCGAATTTGGCTGGGGCCGATTTGACGGAGGCGAACCTGGAGCGGGTCTTTTTGCGCAATGCAGATTTAACGGGAGCGACGCTCAGCCGAGCCAATCTCAGCGGGGCTAATCTAACGGCGGCGGACTTAACGGATGCGGAGTTAGAGGGGGTACAGTTTGAGGAGACGGTCATGCCCGATGGCTCTCGCCGTTAATCGCTGGCTTGCACTTGTTGTCCGAGGCGGGGTTCGGTTCCGGCCAGGAGGCGATCGATGTTGGCGCGGTGGCGAATGAGGACGTAGGTGGTGGCGGCGATCGCAAACAGACAAAACGGCAGGGGTTGGTGGGTTCCCAGCATCAAGACCGAGATGGCGATCGCCGAGAGCATGGAACTCAGCGAAACGATGCGCGAGAGCGTAATAATCGTCACGAAAATGCCCAAGGTGGCCAGTCCAACGGGCCAGGAGAGAGCCAGCAAGACCCCTAAACTAGAGGCGACGGCTTTGCCCCCATTGGCCAGCTTGGCATCCCGTCCCGGACCCACCATCAGCCAGAGAGAGTTGGAATGGCCAAACAGTGCAGCGAGTCCGGCTAGGGTCATCATCCAGGGTTTCGAGATCTCAAGGTCGATTCCTGGTGGCAGGATTTGATAGAGATCAACGAGGTAATAGCTGATGCGGACGAGGCTGATGGCGGCGATCGCCTTGCAGACATCAGCCGCTAAAACAAATAGCCCCGCGCCTTTCCCGACGACGCGCAACACATTGGTGGCCCCGGTTGAGCCGGAGCCATAGTGACGAATATCGATGTTTTTTAGATGATAGGTGACCCAATATCCCGTCGGGATTGAGCCAAACAGATATGCTGCAATGAGCAGCAACGTATTGAATCCCACCTCAACAGCCATAGGTGACAGTCCGCGCTTGATGTCTGAGCCAGTGTCTTTGGTCTCTATGGTATCAGAAACGGGGATCAGCGACGGGACCTGAAGGGGGAATTTTAAGGGGAGTCGTGGTCGGCGATAACGCTCTTGATCTGCTGTACGAAGCCGACATGATCGAAAATCGGTTTGGCGATGTAGCCATCAGCGCCACTGGCTTTGAGGAAGGCTTCGCGATCGCCCACCATGGCGTTGGCGGTGACGAGAATCACGGGAAGTTTGGCGGTTTCGGGATCGGCTTTCAGCAGTTGGGTGATGCGGATTCCATCGACGGACTCTCCCTGGTAATGGCTATTTTTGAGGGAAACATCCATCAAAACCACGGCAACTTGTCCCGAACGGACGATTTCGAGAACTTCCTCGACATTTTCACTGTGGATTGAGTCGAGTCCTCCTCGTCGCTTGAGAACTTTCTGAAACACCATCCAATTGATGGGATCGTCTTCTACGACCAAAATAGTTGTCATGGCGTTGTCCTTGTCTGAGATATGCCCCTGTTCTCTCAACTATTCCTGAGCTTCGAGGGGGAATCCGGATGACTCAAGCTTGTGACTTCGACTCTCAATTGGCCGGGAGTGGCGATCGCAATTACCACTTCGGTGTGATGAATATCACAGCCAGAACCGATGGCGATCGCCAAGCTTATAGGCAAAATCAGCCAAATTGTAACTGTAGCCGTCTATACAAAGTCTATGTTTACTCCGATTACGCCATCAGCCACAACACTCAGTGAGTTAGCGGCTCAGGTTTGGAATTCTGGCAAAATTTCCAGCCAAGACCGTCAGTTTCTACGTTCGCTTTTTACGGAGAATTTCCCCTCAGAGGAGGAAATTGCTGCGGTTGACCGCTTACTTCATGCCATTCGCCGAGGTTGGATTCAAATGCTAGAGTGAGATCCCCTCAACTCTAAACAGCAACTGCAACTACACCCGAATGCACCCTAAGACCAATTAAGTCAAAAAATTAAGTCAAAATGTGAGGAGCAGCTTGAGCCTGTTTCGCTTCAGCTCGTTTTTGCGCTGCTAACAGATAGCGTTTCCAGAAAACTCGAACGGTACTGGGGTTAATTCCTACCAATTGCGCCAGTAGCTCATGGGGAATGCCGCGCATTTCTCGATAGGATAGCCATTGAGATAAGTGACGCAAAATCAAGAAGGCCCGTCGAAAAGATGACGGGTCATTGAGAATCTCTTGTAGAGCGGAAATACTACCCATGCGTTTTTGCAGGACCTGCGATCGCTCCTGCTGACTATTCGGCGCATAAAAACGCACCTTTCCCGCCACATGAATACGGGTGCAGTCAATATCATAACAGCCCCCAACGAGAGATCCCGGCGGAATCCAGTCACAGTAGAAGCCCTTTTGTAGAATCAGACCCCCTTTCGAGTCTTCCGTCAGAGCCAAAATCTGACCGCTTTTGAGCAGCGAAAGCGGTAGGCTTACGGATAAAGCCCGTGTGGGTTGGTTATCGATTTGAGCAGCGTCCTGTGACATCCCAAGATACCTGGGTTGAAATAGATCTATCTCCGTTTTACCTGATCATGAGACAAATGGCTACAACACCCGGCTCTGTCAACCGTGAATTTACTTATTCTTGGGTTTTGGCTTGCCTTGACATAGCTCCAACAGAGCCAGAGACAACGGTTAATCAGTAGCTTCGGGAAGCGTAATGGCGATCGTTCTCGGAGTCAACCGCTTTTTAAAGATTTGTTGACATCCTCCCACGCTAATTCAAAGAATATAGCGTGGGATTCCCACCATTACTGATGAGGTTTCCTCTTTCCACGACTCGACTTACTTTGAGGAGTTTCCCCACCAAGGCAGA
>CAZXWM010000205.1:0-7413 GCA_964644215.1 uncultured Phormidium sp. | reverse complement strand
CTGAGAGTTGTTCGCGACGATACACCCAGCGTGCGAACATCCCCGCCACAACCGTCCACCAAAACAGCCAGAGAATATGAATCCAATGATAGCCATCAAAGCGGAATATATTTTCTAGTTCAATTTCTCCCATCCAGGCCACGAGTTGGCCGTAATGATAACTCGGTAGAAAGAGAATGACATCTGCAATCCAGGGTTGAGGGAGTATGGGAGAAATGTTGAAGCCAAAGCTTAGGGCCATAATGGCAAGAAACGCCAAAACGGCCCATTGCAACGATTCGGTTTTAAACAGATATCCCAAGCTGAAGCTAAAAATCGCGAAGGGAACCACCCCGAGGACTAGGATAAAGCTGAGGTAAAACATCCAAGGTTCCCACATGAAGGAACTGGTTTCGCTAAACTGACTCGCACCCCAACCACTGACAAAGGCGAATCCCGTCATTAAGGAGGCGAAGACGAGGAAATTCCCAACTTTGGCGGCTAGATAGGTGGTGAAGGACAGGGGAGTGATACGCAATAACTTCAACCAGCCGCGATCGCGTTCTGAGGCAATCTTAACCCCAAATTGACTCACACAGACAAAAATAACTAACCCCGCTAGAGAAGCGGCGACCAAGGATTGAAACTGGTCCGGGGTTTTCTGTTCAATGTAGACTCCCGCCAAAATCGCCAATCCCAGACCAATGACAATCGTATCAACTTTACGAAAGCTTTGCAGCAGTTCTACATAGAGTTGTCCCCAAAAGGCTTTGAAACTAAAGCTTCCAGGGTCAGATTGAGCGGTTGACGACGTTTCAGCTTCAGAACTGGACTCAGAGTTACTTTTTGCTACCTCCTCTAACTCAGTGCAATAGTTGAGAAGCGCCTGATAGCGAGGAAATTCTTGGATTTCCACCTCTCCATTCTCGTTGCTTAAGCGCACTTCCCGCGTTACCAAATCGGCAATTTCCTCACAATCCTGTTCACTGTGACTAATTGCCAAAATCGTTTTTCCTTGGCGGTCAAACTCCCGCACTTGTGTCCAGAAATTCGCCCGCGCCTCGACACTTAAGTTATTCGTCGGCTCGTCAAGAATCAAAATATCAGGATTTCCGACAATAGCTAGGGCAAAATATAGGGATTGAGCTTGTCCTCCAGCGAGACTGGTTGCATAGTCATTTTGTTTCCCCGTTAGACGCGATCGCTCAATCGTTTCATTCAGCTCAAATGGCTGAGGATAATAGCTTTGAAACAAGCGAATGGTCTCTTTTACTGTCAAGCCTTCGACGGGTTTTGCTCGTTGCAGCATCGTTCCCAATTTCAGATGTGCTTTCGGGTCTTTGGGGGATTTATCAAAGATTTCGATAGACCCCTCATCAGGAACTTGCAAGCCACAAATTAGGTTGACCAGGGTTGTTTTGCCGGAACCATTATCACCCCGCAACAAGATAAATTCACCCGGTAAAATGTCGAGATTTACAGCATCAAGAACCTTTTGTTTTTGTTTATTGATAACGTAAGTTTTCGACAAATCTCGGATTTTTATGGCAGTTTTCATGAGAAAAATATCCAGAATTAGCAAGGAATTGAAGTGGGATTAAAGCATCTGGAACCAGCCTAAGTTTTGCAGTACAAACCACACCCCAAGACCCGACAAAAGCGCTGGTCCCAAGGAAATGGGAAACATACTCAGCAAAATCAAGGTGACGGCTCCACCAATCAGAATTTCTGGGCCAATCGTCCCTCCGTCTGTCGTACAAGTTGAGAAAATGCAAATCTGGCTAGAGAGTAAACTGGTGATCACAAAAAATATCGCCAATCCTGCAATGATTTTCGCTAAACTTTTCGGGATTCCCAAGATTTTATCTGAGTCATTCATGAGTCTTTCTCCAATAGGGTTTAGGATGAGGTTTAGGGAAGGGTCTAATTGACCTTATCAATCAACCAACAGAGTGCAGTCGCCGCCGCACCTCCCACCACAGCGCCGATGGGAGGGGGAACCAATAATGCTGTGGTTCCGACGGTTACTATGGTTCCAATCGCTATAGCTGCTTGGGGGGAACATCCCCTAGATTTGACAACCACTTTGGCGACCTTTTTCTGATTAGGATGACTGATTGAGTGAGCCTCAATCCGAGTTTTCCCTTTTTTTACCCCAGTCACGATTCCCTTATCATCGACTTGAGCAATTTTAGGATTCTGCGAAGTCCAAGACACATACTTATTGAACGAGCCTCGTCCCTCTACGCTCGCCTCAACTTGTTTCTGGCTCTTGACTCCAACTCGGATTGAGGAGGGTTTAACGGAAACATTAGTGACAACAGGATCGAGAATCTTAAGGCTAATTGACCGGAACTGGCTATCATCAATAATTGATGTGGCGGTTAAGGTGATGTCTCCCGGTTCTAACGCCTTGAGATCACGATTATCAGCAATCATCCCCCGCTCAGGATAATCTGAAGACCAGAGAACCTGGGTATCTTCTGCGTTACAATTTCCTTGACAACTCGCTTGTGCGTTCAGATGAATGGTCTCACCAACGTAAAGCTGTTTGGGATTAGATTGAATCTCAATCCCCGTAATTTGAGGCGGATTCTCAATCACAGAAACCCGAATAGTCTGATTGACACGGGGGTCTTCAGTCCAAACGGCTTTTAGGGTTGTGCTTCCAGGTTTTAGAGCTTTGACTCGATTGCTTTCATCTATTTGGATTAAGTCAGGATTGGCGACTTGCCAAGAAAGTGAAGTATTCCTGAGCCATCCAATACCCGTAAAGTCAACGTTAAACTGTTTTTCAAGTCCTTCTTGAATTCGTAGTTCTTGCGGAGTAATGCTTAACGCGGGTAAAACCTCGACAGGAATTTCAAAATTCGCTGAGTTCTTGGCTGAATTTTTATTTTCTATGCCAATGCTGACTGATATACTGGTTTGTCCCGCCTTTTTTCCTTGAACGACAACTTGTTGTCCCTCGTCTTGCTCTAAAAAAGCAATTTTTTTGCTCTGGGATGTCCAACGAATTTCTGGACTAGAGTAGCCTGTCCCCGTCACTTGAGCGTTGAGACTGGCGGTTTCCCCAGGTGTGAGTTCTAGGGATTGAGGGGTAACTGCGGTTTTCCAACAGCTTACTTTTTCACCCTGTTCCCACCAGATAATTGCATTACAGCCATGTTGCTGAATTAGGGTGTAGCTAATGAGGACAATTGTCCCTATTAGAAATAAACTAATTAAGCTTCGCACATAGTTAGAAGCTCGATTCAGGATTCTTGAATCCGATGGGGATTTTGAGGAAACTTGTGATGTCATAACTAAAGTTCCTTGTTGCAGGATTTTGACATTACCCGAGAGAGGATACTGGTTGAAACCCTAAGCCTTGGATACTATTAAATATAAATTCTTCCGCGCTCACTCAATCTAACATTGATTTTAGGTTAGGGAGATGTGCTTCGTTCAACTGTAATATATTTTTACTCTTTTTAACATCCTTGAGTCCTTGGCTCACATCCCAAAGACTAGGTCAAATTGTTAGGGAAACATGACGAGTTTTGCGTCATCCTCTCGTGATTGATTGAGTATTGAGTTATTTTGGAGATCTCATCAACCAGTATTGATGTTTTAGTCAACTCTGGCTCAAAAAAAACAGCAACCCGCAGGCTGCTGTTTCAAATGAGTTATGCGAAGAGCGAACTGAGAAATTCGCGCGGAGTAGAGACGATGTCAGTGACTGAAACCAGATATCGTCTGTCACAGCTCTACATTTTAGGCATGAGCTGGACGACCCTTTAAAGTCTCGAAATCCATGATAGCACCGATCGCCGCAAAACACTAGCCCCTGCGGCGACGATACCATTTTGCCAGGCGTTTCGGGGAAATTCCCAGTAAATAGCCCAAAACAATGAGTTGATTGAGGAGCATGACCTGTAACACCCCCAGACGTTGCCAGCGTCGCGCAGACGTGACCACAGCCACCGGAGCGATCGCAATCCGTCCCAGTCCTTGCAAACGACGAACCAGTTCAAAATCCTCCATCAAGGGTAAATCAGGAATCCCCCCCAATTGCAGCAAGCGTTGACGAGAGAGAAACAAGCCCTGATCACCATAAGGTAACTGCAACAGGCGCGATCGCCAGCGCACCCCCCATTCCACCCAACGTAACCCCCTCGCCGCACCGGCCACCCGCAACTCAAACGCCCCCGCCACAGCCGGCGATCGCAATACCTCCCGAATGACCAGATCAAACCCCTGGGGAACCTGAGTGTCCCCATGCAGCAATAGCAGCCACTCGCCCCGAGCCGCCGCTAAACCAACATTAAACTGAAGCGCCCGTCCCCGAGGCGACGACAGCACCTGAACGCATCCCTCAGCCGACGCATCGCGAGCCATCTCCTGAGCCATCTCGACGGTATTATCATGACTTCCCCCATCGACCACGATCGCCTCGATATTCTCCCCCGTCAACACCTGAGCTAACGTCTCCCGCAGCTGCTCAGCCTCATTCAAAACCGGCATAATCACCGAAATCATTGGCTGACAATTGCAGCGAGCCTGATCCCAAACCCGCAACTCCTCGGGAACATCCACATCGGACAACGAACGCAATTGATGAACCGTTAAGCCTAACGACTCAATTCGGGCTAAAGTTTGGCTCAACACGCGATCGCAGCCCCAATCAATCCCCGAACATAACCCCTCCAACGCCTCGACCTGAGTTGACTTGAGAGCAATCAGATAATACCCGCCATCGTTCGCCGGACCCAACACCACATCCGCCTCATCCAACCCCGCCATCGCCTCATCAAGAATCGAAGCATCGAGATCCGGACAATCAATCCCCACCAGCGCCAGCCGTGCTATCCCCTCAGCAAAACCCTCACGAAAGGCCCTGACGAGGCGATCGCCCAAATCCCCAGCTCCTTGAGGCTTCACCGGCAAATCCCGGCCCAACCAGCCTTGAACCCGCCGAGGACTCGCCCCCACCGCACGAACTTGCAGCCAGCCCCCGGATGTCTCACGCCAGTCTCGTAGACGATCAACAGTGTGCCGAGTCATTTTTTCCTGCAACCAAGCGGCCCCTCGGGGACCCAAAGCGGGAATTAGACGAGTTTTAGTGCGGCCCGCTTGAGGATAGCGAGTCAAGACAATCGTGCCAACGGCTCCAGACTCGTGGTTTCGGCGATTAGTATTCACAGTTTCCATCATCTACCTGTAGTCTGTAGTCTATTGTGATCTCGGGTGTCACCCCTGAGCCAAACATCTCAGCCAAACATCTCAGCCAAACATCTGAGCCAAACATCTGAGCCAAACATCTGAGCCAGTCATTTATTTAAAATCTAAACAACTTTTTTGGGAAATCTACGATTAGGCCTTAGACATTCCGCTAAGATCGCATATATTGAAAGGTGTTTTCACCACACTCGGGCATTGGCAAAAGGCATGGCGAATCAACAAAGCGACCCCATTAGCATCCGGATTAATGAGGAGCAAGCCTCCGAGCAGCTCCCCAGCCGTCCTGCATCAGTTGAGGACGCGGCCGAACCGGCCTCTCAACACAAGCCCCAAGCGACCCCCTCAGAAGCGGCTTCGATGCCCCTCTTAGCTCGGGCCGCCTTGCTGCCTGGGCAAGCCTTAAATCGATTATGGGGTTGGCATCTATTCTGGTTCCTAGTCCTAGTGGGCTTTACTAGCACGGCCATCGGAGCCTTGACCTGGTTATTCTCCATGCCCCCCGTCACCGACTGCCGCACCGTGTCGAGAATGGCACCTGAACGCGCCCGACTCTACTGCGCCCAACAAGCCGCACAATCGGGGCAAGTCCCCGAAATTGAACAGGCCATCCGCCTAGTGCAAGAGTGGCCCGAAAGCCACCCCCTCTATCGGCAGGGACTTCGCTTTACGGAGCAATGGTCGAAGATGTTGATGCAGCGGGCTAACGAGGAAGTCATTGCTGGCAACTTGCCCGTCGCTATTGGCCTCCTGAGCCGGATTCCCAGTAATAGCCCCCTGTATAACGACGCCCAAACCACAATCAATAACTGGGATCAGGGTTGGGAACGAGGGCAACAACTCTACAGCCAGGCCATGGATGCCTTGAAAGCCCAACGCTGGAACGAGGCTGAAGTTTATGCCCAGCGATTGGCCCGGATTGGCGATCGCTACTGGAGTGGCGCTCGTCTCGATACGTTGATGGCACGAGTGTCCGCCGAAAAAGAAGGACAACGACGGCTCAAGCAAGCCCGAGAAGGCATTATCTGGGATACAGCCGAGGAATACCAAGCGGCTCTAGCCCTAGTGATCAACATTGCTCCGGACACGTTTGCCCGAGAGGATGCCCGAGAGGACATGGACAAATGGAGCGCCGAAGTCATTGATCTGGCCATTCGTGAGCAGATTGAGGGCAACTACCAGCAAGCCTTGGCAGCGGCCCAAGTCATTCCCCCGGAAGCCAGCGTCTATCAAGCGGCTCAGGAAGTACAGTTATTTGCCCAAACCGATCGCATCCTCAACGCCGAGAACCTCTTTCAACAATCGATCCCCGGCAATATCTTGGCCCTGTTGGAAGCTCAAGACCTAGCTGAAAGTCTCACCCCTGAGCATCCCCTCTACGACTTGGCACAAGAGCGGATTCCCCTCTGGGAAAACCACCTGCAAGATCTCTATCAACTCCAGGTTGCCAGTACGGTGGCCGAGGTGGGCCAACCCTTTGCTTTGAACCTAGCCATTTCTCAGGCGGCGGCCATTGACCCCAATCGTCCTCGCCGAGTTCACGCTCAGACGCTCGTAGCTCATTGGACTAATGAAGTCCAACGGGTAGGCGATCGCCCCTACCTGCGTCGCGCCCAACGGTTGGCCGAACTCAATACCATCGAAGGCCATCAGGCCGCCATTGTCCAAGCTCGCAACATTAGCGAAGATAGCGCCGCTTGGAGCGAAGCTCAACAGCTAATCACCGAGAGCCAAGCGCAAATTATCGTTCTCGAAGATCAACCCATTCTCGATGAAGCTGAACAGCTCGCCGCCGAGGAGAAATTCGCCGAAGCCGTGGAACTAGCTCAGCAAATTGAGCCCGATCGCCCCCTCTATGATGAGGCCCGAGAAGCCATCTCTCGCTTCCGAGAAGAGTGGAGCCGCTTTGAAGATCGACCCATTCTCGATGAAGCGATTGAGTATGCCGAAGCAGGACAGCTCACCGAGGCGATCGCCTCGGCGGCTCAAATTGCCCCCGGCCGTCCCCTCTATTATGATGCCCAAGCCGAAATCGGCCGCTGGCTACGGGAACGAGATCAAGGAATCCCCTCGTCTCGCTCTCGTTCTAACTCCAGTTCCCCATCTCCAGCTCCAGCTCCGGCTCCAACAGACTCCGCCGAGGCAGACTCCGCCGAGGCTCCAGCTCCTGCCCCCGCTCCACCTGATCCTGGTCCACGAAGCCACCATCCACGC
>CAZXWM010000204.1:7127-7434 GCA_964644215.1 uncultured Phormidium sp. | reverse complement strand
GGGGATGTTAATCCTCAGCAAAGTCGCCTCCTCGGAGAAACCCTAGCCCGACTCCATGAAACCGCCCACCTATTTCGCAGTCGCTATCACCGAGAACCCCTATCCCTAGAGTACTTATTCGATCGCTCCCTCGATACCATCGCCCCCTTCTTCTCCGGGCGCAACGGCGATCGCGACTATCTCGAAAACGCCGTCACCGAGAGTAAAGCCGCCCTAGAGACGCTTCCCCAATCCGAACCCTACTGGACCATTTGCTGGGGAGATCCCCATAGTGGAAACGCCCATTTCACCCCCGATGGCCGCGTTA
>CAZXWM010000204.1:3272-7117 GCA_964644215.1 uncultured Phormidium sp. | reverse complement strand
CGTTACCCTCTTTGATTTTGACCAATGTGGCTATGGCTGGCGGGCCTTCGACGTAGCCAAATTCCTCCATATCGCCCTACGAACCGGGATTAGTCGCCATATCCGAGACGCCTTTCTCAGCGGCTATGAAAGCGTCAGCCCCCTAGATGGCCGCGAAACCCAGATGTTTCAGCCCCTCACCCAAGCCGCCCATCTCTGGAGTTGGGCGATCGCCGTCAACAACACCATGATGAACAACTATAGCCGTCTCGACCACAGTTATTTCAGCCAACGTCTCGAACAACTTAAACTGCTACGTTCTCCCGATTGGGGACTGTTTTAAGATACTCTTTGCCAGGAAAGGGCAACCACGAGGGATTGCCCCTACGTCTGTATCTTATTCATCCCCGCTATTTCTATAGGATTAATTTTTAACAGTTCCCCAGTCCTCATCAACCCGTTGACGCGCCGCAATAAAATCCTCATGGAGTTGTTGCCAATTCACGGCCGTCGCCGGACAACAGGTGATCACACGTCCTCCTTGCAGATGTAACACCGTCGAGGCGAACTGACGCACTAAATCCAACTGATGATTGGCCATTACCAACATCATCGATCGCTCCTGAGTCAGCGACGAGAGTAACTCCATTAACATCTCAGCCCGCCCCACATCCAAAGCCGAGGTGGGTTCATCCAATAGCAGAACTTGCGGTTCCGTCGCCAAAGCCCGCGCGATCGCCACCCATTGGCGTTGTCCCACAGACAACTGTAACTCCGTTTTTTCCAGCCAATCCGGGGGGATTTTTAGGCGATCGCACCAACGATCCACTCGCCTTTGCCTATCCGCCGCCCCCAAGCCTCGTAATCGCAACGGATAGGCCATGGCCTCGATTACCGTCATCCCCAACAACCTCGACTCCTGGGGAACCAAAACAATTTGACGGCGTAACTCCAAAATTGGTATCTCCGTCAGTCGGCGATCGCCCCAAAAAATCTGGCCCGCTGTCGGATCTTGCAAACGATTCAGCAACCGCAACAACAGAGATTTCCCCGCCCCAGAAATCCCCACCACTCCTAGGCGATCGCCTGGTGTTAACTCCAGAGAAATCTCATCAAGCAGCGTCAACCGTCCAGATGTCGTCTGTAGCGAAACGCGATCGAGGGTTAAAGACATAGCAAATCCAGATACAATCGAGCCAACATGAAGCCAACATCTAGGCCAACCCCTCAATCATCCCATGATCGCCGACCCCCTACCCACTGTTACCATTCTCGGAAGTCCCGTTCATCTCCATTCAGACTATAGCCAGTGGCTGCGATCGCAACTAACGCAAAACCAGGGGCTGCACGTCGTCACCCTCAACGCCGAAATGACCATGCAAGCCCAACGCAACCCCCAACTCGGCCAAGCCATCCACAACGCCGAACTCGTCATTCCCGACGGGGCGGGAGTGGTTCTCTACCTGAAACTGATCGGCCAATCCCTCAAACGCCAACCGGGAATTGAACTGGCCCAAAATTTAATCTCTCAACTGTCTCCCCAAGAGACAGTGTTTTGTTACGGCGGTAAACCCGAGGTGATTCAACAAGCCGCCCGCAACCTACGCCAACAGTATCCCCAACTCAACCTCAGCGGCGTTTATAATGGCTATCTCAGTGACGACGAACATCAGCAACTTCTACAAGAGTTGGACCAACAACAGCCAGCGGTTATTTTAGTAGGCCTTGGCGTTCCCCGCCAAGAACTCTGGATTCAACACCATCGTCATCACTGTCCCCAAGCCATTTGGATCGGTGTAGGGGGAAGCTTCGATATTTGGGCTGGCGTCAAACCTCGCGCACCCAAATGGATGGGCGATAATCATTTAGAATGGGCGTACCGACTTTACCAAGAACCCTGGCGCTGGCGTAGAATGTTGGCCCTGCCCCATTTTGCCCTCAAAGCCTTGGCTGAAATTATTTTCAGCAAGGGTAGAAATTCCACCTAATTTGAAGCTGTTTCAAACAGTTTTAAACGAAATGCTTGAGAAGAAATAGAATCTAGCTTCCTAAATTTCTGCCCTATTTTTTTAACAACTAATCCTTGATAATCAATAAACTAGGAGTGATTTTCAAACGTGAAATTAGGTGATTGGATTGCCGTAATTTGCTTTATTATTTCTCTCGTTATTCTTTGGCAATTTCGCGAAGCGCTGCTGTTAGTCCTGAGTGCCGTTGTCTTGGCGATCGCCCTCAACAGCTTAGTCCGTCTCCTACAACATTGGGGACAACGACTCGGGTTCCAACCCTCACGAGGACTCGCCGTCTTGATTTCCCTCATCCTCGTAGGACTATTTGGAACTCTCTTTTTTACCCTAGTTGCACCGCCATTTATCAATCAATTCCAACAACTCATCGAACTTGCACCCGTTGGCTTTCAACGCTTTCTGAATTGGCTTGATCAAGTCCGTGTTTCTCCACCCGTTTGGCTAAATCTTGAAGAACTGCAACTGCCGAATTTTTCCGAACTCGCTCAACAAGTCGGTCCCCTAGCCCAGAACGTTGTTGAAAACTTTGTCACCTTCTTCTCCAATTCCTTGGCAGTTCTTGTAAAAGTTCTTTTTGTTTTGGTATTGACGGTCATGTTTCTCGTTGATCCCGCCTCCTATCGTAACCTATTAATTCGTCTATTTCCCTCATTTTACCGACGACGCGCTGATGAAATATTGACCCTCTGCGAAGAAGTCTTACTCGGTTGGATGGGAGGAATTGTAATTAACTCTATCTTTGTTGCCAGTTTAAGTGCCATTGGCTTAGCCGCGTTACAAGTTCGCTTTGTCTTTGCCCATGCCCTCCTCGCCGGTGTCTTTAACTTTGTTCCTAACATTGGCCCAATTTTAAGTGTTATCTTTCCCATTTCCGTCGCCCTCCTAGATACCCCTTTAAAAGCCCTGGGAGTCCTGATTTTATATCTCGTCATTCAGAACGTGGAAAGTTACTGGTTTAGTCCCATGGTGATGCGCAAACAAATTTCCTTGTTACCGGCGGTAACGTTAACAGCGCAAATCTTTTTTGCCACCTTTCTGGGTTTACTGGGACTGATTTTAGCCCTCCCCTTGGCGGTGGTGACCAAAACTTGGTTAGAAGAAGCCTTTTTTAAAGATTTTCTCGATCGCTGGTCCGGAGATCCTCAGCGCCAAATCTCTCGGCAAATGGTGGTTGTTGAAGAAGCGAAACTTTCCCCGAGTCAGCCGGAGATGCACTCTGAGAACACCCTAGATCCCTGGGACGCTTAAACTCGTTAAACTTGACGGTTAAACTTGACGGTTAAACTTGACAGTTGAGCAATTAATGTTCTTAATATAGGTGTCTCGCATCCGTTCACAAAAATTACCCCGTTCGCACAGAGTACATTCGCACAGAGTACAACAAGGCAAAACTGAACCTCATGCAATTCCTCAGACAGCAGATTAGACAACAGATTAAACACCAGATTGTTCTAGGACTCACGGCGATTGGCTTGGCCGTCACCATCGCCCCAGACGCCATCGCCAGCCGTTCTCCAGGCTATACCAAAGATAACGCCTCATCTCAGGTAGCAGCACGATTTGACCAGCGAGAAATTGACGCCAATCAAGTAATTGCGATCGCCGCCCCCGTCGGACGCACCAACGGCTATCAATTGCTCGTCGTTGAACAACTCTCCAATCAGCGGCCCTGTTGGCAAGAACAAGGAAGCAACCCCACCCGCGTCGAACCCCTACTCCTCAACTTTGACTTTAGCGGAATTTGTGGCCGTGGCACCGACAGTAACGGTTACTCGATTCGGGCCGGACAAGAAGATCTTGGTGTTCAGTACAATCTACGAGTCGTCGAACGGGGTGGAG
>CAZXWM010000204.1:1997-3262 GCA_964644215.1 uncultured Phormidium sp. | reverse complement strand
GGTTCCCATTGGGGGCGATCGCAACCTACCCCGCCTAGAAATTGGCCGAACTCGGGGAATGGCCGAAGGGGAGTTTTCCCGCATTTACCTCGATTCCGGCTGGCGATTCACCCGCCGCAGCTACCAAGGCCGAACCCTGGGCCATATCTACCTCACCCATGACTTAACCCTGGCCCAACTGGCTAACCAAACTCGTCCCAACTCTCCCACCCGAGTTCCTCAACCCTCTGGCGATCGCCGTCCCTCCCCGCAAGACTCTGATACATCTGAGTCCCCCGACAGCATCGAGTTTGGCGACGATCCCCGTCGCAGCAGCCCCCCTCAGGACAATCGTTCCTCCACGAACCCGGTTTCACAACCCAATCCTGACGCCAACAACAGCCAAGAGACTACCCCCCAGGAACAACCCCTCCAGGAAGAGATGATTACAGCCCCCGTTCCCCATCGACAATTCCCTGACTCTCCCCTACCCGCCTTCCGCGACGAGTCATAATCTAGGGGTTGACTGCACGAGACGAGCGTTGTCGAACCTGTCGTTGCAACTGTCGAAAATCCTGTTCGACTTCCTCGCGGAGACTGTGGTTGTGAGGATCGGTTCGCAACGCTTTATTCAGATAAATGCGGCCCTTGCGGAACTCCCCTTGCTTGATGGACTGACGCGCCACCCGTTGGTAAGTCACTGCCTGCCATTGATGGACCTCTATATCCACCGAAAGACGTTGAGATAAGCCTTCGACGAGGGCGATCGCATGGGCAAATTTTCCTTGGCCGAGCAGCTTTTGCAGCCGATAATAGGCCTGAGCCTTCAACTGACGTTCGAAGGGAGACAGTTGCGGATGATGACAGAACGGAGATGAGGCCTGAGATGAAGCCTGCGGTGGCGACGATGGGTTACTCGTCGTCCTTGAGTCATCCGTTGCTTGGCCTGGGGGTTGGGTTGTCGTTGTCGTTGTCGTTGTCGTTCTTGTTCTCGTCGTCTTCGGTGGAGGTGCCGTCGTCGGAACGGGTGTCTCAGAGACATCAGGATCTAGCCCCGAAGCTGAAGTGGCTGAGTGGGGAACCACCTCCAACAGCACCTGATAGGCTTGGTGCAGACGGACGAAGCGATCGTGAGAGAGTCCAGGATTAAGATCCGGGTGCAACCGTCGCGCCAAAGACCGATAGGAGGCTTTAACCTCCGCGACAGTGGCGCGAGGGGTTAATCCCAAGAGGCGATAACAATCGAGTAACTCCATGGAGGTTCAACGAACGCGCAACCCAAGCGC
>CAZXWM010000204.1:0-1987 GCA_964644215.1 uncultured Phormidium sp. | reverse complement strand
GCAACAAACGGCAAAAAAAAGCAGACTTCCCCCGGATTGTAGCCGAGGGAAGCCCAGTAACGCCAATTAGACCGGCTTTCCTTCCAGGACGCGATCGATTAGACCATATTCTTTAGCTTGTTCTGCCGAAAGGAAGAAATCACGGTCCATATCCTTCTCGATCTTCTCAATCGACTGTCCGGTGTTGGCCGCATAAATGCCATTCAACTGATGACGAATGCGGATAATTTCTTTGGCCTCAATCTGAATGTCAGTGGCTTGTCCCCGAGTTCCCCCAGAGGGTTGGTGAATCATAATCCGTGAGTGAGGCAACGCCAAGCGTTTTCCGGGAGTTCCGGCAGCTAACAGAAACGACCCCATCGAGGCCGCCAGCCCCACGCAAATCGTCACCACATCGGCTTTAATATGCTGCATGGTGTCATAGATGGCCATACCCGAACTGACCACACCACCGGGGGAATTGATATAGACCATGATGTCTTTATCCGGGTCTTCTGACGCCAAATACAGCATCACCGCAATTACCTGATTCGCCAGTTCATCGTCAACATCCCGGCCAATGAAGATAATCCGCTCACGATAGAGACGGTTGTAGATATCAATCCACTGGGTATAAGTATCCCCAGGCATTTGATACGGAACTTTAGGCACGCCAATGGGCATCGGTTAAATTCTCCCTTAAAAAGACAGTTGCAAGCCCCAGATGGGCTGTAGAGGTATCTTGTCCGTTGAGGACACAGTAGGACTAGGACACGCCAGCGAGTTCTTGGGTATGTTTATCACCTTTCTCGCTTACGAGAACTCGGTCAATCAGACCATAGTCTTTGGCTTGTTCTGGAGTCAGATAGAACAAACGATCCATATCTTTGCCAATTTTTTCGACGGAATGGCCGGTATTTTGGGCAAAAATTTCCAACATGGTGGCTTTGTTGGCCAGGACTTCTTTGGCCCGAATTTGAATATCCGTGGCTTGTCCCTGGGCAAAGCTTTTTGGCTGTTGCAAGATAATCGAGGCATGGGGCAAACTGGCACGACAGCCCGGCGTTCCTGACGATAAGAGCATCGCCGCCATCCCCATGGCCGTTCCTAGGCAAATGGTGTGAACCGGCGGTTTAATGTAGTTGAGGGTATCGCAAATGGCAAACGCTTCCGTCTCAAAGCCCACCGGTTCACCACCATAGTTAGAGGTTCCGGTGGAATTAATATAGATTTTGATTGGCTTATCGGGATCATCGTACTGTAAGTAAAGCAGTTGGGCGATGATCAACTCCGTTACCGACGCCACCAGGGGCATCCCCAGATAGACGATTCGCTCCTTCAGGAGCAGAGAGGGTAAATCCGGTGGGGGAGTTCGATTGGTGGAACTGCCGTAATACGGAGATTGGACAGCTTGAATCGGTAGGTTCATAGGATACTTCCGAGGTTCGCTAAATGTAGCTGCAATAGACTGTTTGCTGAGACTTGCTTAGACTCGCGTCGAGGGTGTGATTCAGCCTTTTATATATCTTAACGTCTTTGGGGGATCGGCTTGGAGTCCTAGGGCAGTTCGACGGAGGTCGGTTTGGCAATATGGGGCAATCCCCAGCCCAATTTCTCCCGCAGCACTCGGAAAAACTCCGTTGGACGCAGACGGATAAAGCGGGCAATATAGTCGGACTTCTCGATGACGACGCGATCGTCAGGTAGAACATAGCAGCCGGCGTTACCATCGACGACCATCATCATCCGTTCTCGGGTCGCCGGGAGGACTTGCACCCGTTCCGTATCTGAGAAAATTAAGGCCCGCGAGGCCAGAGAATGGGGACAGATCGGCACAAGCTGAAGCACCTGGACGTTGGGGGTGATGACGGGTCCCCCTGAAGATAGGGCGTAGGCCGTCGAACCCGTCGGCGTTGAGACAATCACCCCATCGGCGGCAATATCGACGGGGGAATGTTCACCGACAATGACCTCAAAGTGACACATACTGGTCAGGGGTTCTCTATGC
>CAZXWM010000203.1:0-7473 GCA_964644215.1 uncultured Phormidium sp. | reverse complement strand
GGCGTACCTTTATGGTCGCCCTTAGGGGCGTACCTTTATGGTCGCCCTCTTTCGGCAAGAGGCAAGAGGCAAGAGGACTATGGGTGACAAACTTCTGTGTTTAAGTAATGGTCATGGTGAAGATGCGATCGCCGTGCGGATTTTGCAACACCTGCAACAACATCCTCAAGGCCCGGAATTGGCAGCATTACCTCTCGTTGGCGAGGGAAAAGCTTATCAGAACCTACCGGATATTCCCATTGTTGGCCCCGTGAAAGCCATGCCTTCGGGGGGCTTTGTCTATATGGATGGCCGGGAACTCTGGCGGGATGTGCGAGGGGGATTGTTGGGCTTAACTTGGGCACAATGGCGTGTTGTTCGCAAATGGGGCCAACAGGGAGGCAAAATTCTCGCGGTGGGGGATATTGTGCCGCTGTTGCTGGCTTGGTTGAGTGGAAGTCCCTATTGCTTCGTCGGAACCGCCAAATCTGAGTATTATCTACGGGATGAAATTGGCCCCTTGCAGCGACGGAGTTGGTTTGAGCGGTTGGAAAGTTGGTCCGGTTCGGTGTATTTGCCCTGGGAACGGGCCTTGATGCGCTCAAAACGCTGTCAGGCCGTGTTTCCTCGGGATGGCTTAACCAGCGAACGACTGCAAGAGATGGGGATTCGGGCCTATAACTTGGGCAATCCGATGATGGATGGCTTAGAAGCCAAACCCCTGGTGGTAGAAGGAGAACAGGCGCGATCGCTCACCCTACTTCTCTTGCCCGGTTCTCGGGTTCCCGAAGCCCATCGTAACTGGGAACAACTCCTGCAAGCGGTTGAGGGAGTGCAACGTCTCCAGAATAATCGACCGCTGACGGTTCTGGCGGCGATCGCCCCTGGCTTGGATCTCGAACCCTTCACTCACGCCCTCGATGCTTACGGTTGGCAGGCCACCCGTAAACCTGTTCCCGGCATTGACGATGACCAGTCCCAACGCTTTAGTTTTGGTCAGGGACGCTTGGTGATCAGTCAAAATGCTTTTGCAGACTGTTTACGTCAAGCGGATATCGCCATCGCCCTAGCAGGAACCGCTACTGAGCAATTTGTGGGCTTGGGGAAACCGGCGATCGCCTTCCCCGGCCAGGGACCCCAATATACGGCCGCCTTTGCCGAGGCCCAAGGTCGTCTTTTAGGACAATCCTTAATTCTCGTTCCCGGACCGGAACAGGTGGCCGATGTCGTGCAACGATTGCTGCAAGATCCCGATTGGCATCAACTGATTGCCGAAAACGGTCGTCGTCGTTTGGGACTCCCCGGCGCGGGAGAACGAATCGCCAAGGATGTCCTACAATTGTTGTTTGGGGTTGAATGAGCGCCCCAAACCCGCCTAGTCACGCCTGATTCTGTTCCTTTCGCGTTCTCTCGACCTTATGGACCGTTCTAAAGTTGTGGCCATCGTTACTGGGGCGATTTCCCTGTTGCTGGCGATCGCCTATCTCGTCTTAGTGCAATTCCTCGATTTTCGCGGTGAAATGCTGCCGGCCCCTCAAGATCTCTCGACACTTATGAGTTGGTATGGCTAAGACTCCCCGCAAGCTATTGGTTCTCTCGACTCCCGTTGGCCCGTTGGGAACGGGATTAGGCGGCGGAGTGGAATTAACCCTGTTCAACATGGCCCAGGTGCTAGAGGAACGGGGCTATTCCTTGACGATACTCGCTCCCGAAGGCTCTGCATTACCGCCGTTAGAGATTCAGACCGTCCCCGGAACCCTACAGGATACCGCCCAAAGTCAGGGACGGCAAACTCCGATTACGCTACCCGCCAACTCGGTCTTGGCCGCTATGTGTGAGACGGCTAGACAACGCCAGTCTCAGTTTGATGCCATCATCAACTTTGCCTATGATTGGCTTCCGTTCTATCTAACGCCCTTTTTTGAGATTCCCGTCTTCCATTTTGTCAGTATGGGGTCGTTAACTGACGCTATGGATGAGGTGGTGGTGAATGCTGTCAAAGCAACCCCTGAACGGGTGACGTTCTATACTCGCACTCAAGCCCAAACCTTCGGACTCAATTGGCCCGATGGCCTCTACATTCCTAGTGGCTTAGATTTGTCTCTCTATGACTTTTGTGCCACTCCCGGCTCTGAGTTAGCCTGGGTGGGGCGTATTGCCCCGGAAAAGGGCTTAGAAGATGCTCTGGCCGCCATTAGTCAAACGGGCGACTCGATGACCGTTTGGGGCGTGATGCAATGTCCCGACTATTGGCAAGAGATTTGTCAGCGTTATCCCCAGGCCAAAGTGACCTATGGCGGCTTTTTGCCCACCCAGGCCTTGCAACGGGCCTTAGGGCCATGTCGCGGCTTAATCATGACCTCGAAATGGGTCGAAGCCTTTGGTAATGTAGCCATTGAAGCATTGGCCTGTGGGGTTCCGGTGGTATCCTACCGTCGCGGCGGCCCCGCCGAGATTGTCCGCCAGGGCAAAACCGGCTGGTTAGTTGAACCCGATTCCGTATCAGGATTGGTGGCCGCAATTAGCAAACTTCCTGAGTTTAACCGTTGCGATTGTCGCCATCAGGCTGAAGTGGAGTTTTCCTTGGCGGCCATGGGCGATCGCCTCGAACAATGGCTGGCCACGGGCGATCGTGAATAATCTATGCTGGAATCTATGCTGGATTTATCGACAACCTCAATCAATCTGCTGATGATTTAATCGCCATCGACTGTTAACGATTAACTGTTAACAATCAACTGTCAACTGTCAACAATCAACTTTTATCAATACTGACCTTGGATAACACCTATCAAGACTATTTAGAGCGTATCGCTCATCTGACGACTCCGGCCGCCCATGCCAGTAAACTTAAGCATATTGTCGAGTCGCCCAAGTTTGTCCCTTCAGAGGATGGAGGGCGACAACCGGTGTCGTTTCCTGGCTACAGCATTATCACCCCTCCTGGGGCGGAGGATCGGGCGAATGCTGAGTTTTATCAAGTCGTTGCTGACTGTCAAACTCGCATTGCTCAACGACTTGGGGCCAATCTGTTTGCGGTGGTTCCCCCGAGGAGTTTTCATCTGACACTGGCGGATTTGATTTGGGATAGTGCCTATCATGAGGCCAGTTTAGACCCAGAATTTGACGGCAAATTGCAACACTGTATCGGCGAAATCTTCGATCGCATTCAACCGGGTTTAAGCAGTCCCCAATCGCCTCAATGGCAGCTAAGTGGCTTGGTGGTGAGGCCTCGGGCGATCGCCGTCACCCTCAACCCCAGCAATGAGGCCGCCTATGACCGTATTATCGCTCTGCGTCGCGCCGTCTATCAAAGTTCGTCTCTGATGCAGTTGGGCATTGACCAACAATATAATCTCACCGCTCACGTCACCCTCGGCTATTTTGGCACGTCGCCAGACCCCCTCGACGGCCAAGAGTTAGCTCAGTTCCTCGATGACTGTGCTGAAGCCGCTCAAACAGCCGCCCCGCCATTTTCCGTGACTCGGGCTGAACTCCGCAAGTTTACGGATATGACTCACTATCACCGAGAGCCAGATTTCCCCGTTTTGAGCCTGTAAGCTCATTAGCATATATAGCTTTAATTGTCAAGTCTTTTTAGGCAGCAATTAACAAAACAGGCTATAACAACGGTTGAATCTGTTGTTGATAGGCGGTGGCGTTCAAACCATCGCCTTGGGCCGCTTGGGAGGGGTTAATCTCTTCCCGTAAGCGAGCGACGCGATTGCGGGTATCGGGGTGAGTGTTGAGAAATTGCGGTAGGCCGCCACCGCTGCTGAGGAGTCGTTCAAAGAAGTTGACCATCCCGACTGGGGCGTAGTTGCTGCGGGTGAGGATGTTTAAGCCCACATGATCGGCTTCATACTCAGCACTACGGCTATTGGGGCGGTTAATCACCAGTTCATAGGCGATGTTGACCAAGACATCGGGGTCGACTCCCGTTGCATTGAGAACGCCTTGGGCGATCGCCGCCTGGCGTAAACGAGCCAAGACGTGTTTTTCTGTAATATGAGCGATTTCATGGGCGACAACGCCGGCTAATTCCGCCTCGTTGTCGGCCCGACGAATCAGGCCCGTATTCACATAGACAAAGCCGCCGAGGGTGGCAAAGGCATTGATGCTATCATCTTGGACGACCTGAAAGGTAAAGGGTAACTCTGGCCGACTGCTGTGGCGTACCAATCGCTGACCAATGGTGTTGACATAGTTGGTGACTTGGCGATTGTTGTAAAGGCGGACATCTCGGACGAGGCGATCGTTAATCTGTCGTCCTAGGGCCACTTCTTGCTCATCGGACATTGAGGAAATCTGAATTACCTCAATTACGTTGGGGAGGATATCGAAGATAGAGAAGCCAAGGACAGCCGCAGGGGACAGCAACAGAACCGAAACCGCCGTTACTAGGGATAACGTGCCATAGAGGAGACGGCGTGGGAGATTAGACCGGGAGGCGGAGAACCAAGACATGGGTAAATAGGAGTTAGATGTTAGAGGTTGGGCGTTGGGCGATCGCAACAAAGGTATAGACGTAGGTGGCCCCCAAAAAGTTCAGAGCCGTGATTCCCTAAAGCAGTATGCTAGGCTCGGAGATTGAGTTTTAACCCATATTAAACTATGAAACTTCTGGATTCTAAGGGTCGTCTGTTCGGCAAAATTAGCTTACTCGACATCGGGGCGATCGCCGTGATTCTGGCCGTCTTTGTCGCCGTCTTCCTAGTTCCCGGAACTGGGGGTTCCGTGGCCCAAGTGAACCTCAACACCCGTCCCGTGGAATTAACGGTCATCGTTCGTGGTTTGAGTGTCTTCGACGCCGATGACTTTGTCCAACAGATGCGAGATGACGGACAAACTAACATTATTATCCGTAACCAGCCCCACGGAACCATTGATATTGTCAACATCGAACGGCTACCGCGAACCCTCGCAGTCCCTCAACCCGATGGAACTGTGGCCGCTCTCGAAGACCCCCGCTCAGAAGAACTCTATAGCGTCAATCTACTGCTAACCTTAGCCGGGAACGCCCGCATGACCAGTAGTGGTCCCGTCTTGGGCAACAGCAAGCTGAAAATTGGCACCTCCGTCGAACTCGAAGGAACCCTCTATAACTTTAACGGCAGTGTCATCGACGTGAACTTAGAGCCTTAGACACCTGGCAAACTAGCCAATCCTAGATCTCCCCGTTAAGATTGAGCCATTTCCATCAACGGTGGCTACCCATCAGAACGGTAGTCCTCGATTGAGTCTCCCGATTGCTCCAGATATCGAGTTATGTCTCTCATGCCAGTCGACCCTGCCCAGATCACGCCGATTCAACCCGTTAACCCCGTTCAACCTCCTCCTCAACCCTCCAGCGAGTCTCAAAACACCACCACCGACAACGAACCCATTACCGATCGCGCCTATCTCGATCGCGTCGTGGCCCAGAATACCCGCAAGTACACCATGGCGAAAGCGGAGTTTTCGGTTCCCTGTATGCCCTCAATGCTCGATGATGCCTTAAGACTCTTGCAGGAGTATTGTCGCCTCCTAGGAAAGCCGGGAACCCCTGAAGAACAACAGAAACTCCGAGACTTCCTGGCCCAAAAATTAAAGGACGGGTTCAACGCCTCTCCCCATTCCCGATTAGTCCTCATGTGTGTTCCCGCCAAGCCCCAAGTCGGACTCCTCGGCGGCGTATCGATTCAAACCAAAGTGGTTTCCGAGTCGCTGAGCGATAAATACACCACTTGGCCCAAAACTCGCCCCGATCCTCTCTTTGGCAGTGAGCCAGACGTTAAAGTGATGAACGTGGCAGCGTCCTTGGGTGAACCGAGTCAAATTCGCGTTTTAGACGTAGGCGCCGGCCCAGGACGTAATAGCCTCCCCCTCGCTCGTCGTGGCCACCCGGTTCATGCCCTAGAACTGACCCCCGTCTTTGCTGAGAAACTGGTGCAAGCGGCCAAACCCGAGAATTTACCCGTTGAAGTGGCCGTGGGAAATGTCCTCGATCCTCTAGTGCGGATGCAGCCGTACTATTATCAGTATGTGATCTCAACTGAGGTGATTTCCCATTTCCGAAATACCCAAGAGTTACGCCTGTTTTTTGGCAAGATGTGTGATGCTCTAATCACGGGTGGAAAGTTGTTGGTGAGTCTGTTTTTGACGGAAGGGGGCTATCAACCGACGGATTTAGTGCGGGAATTAGGGGAAGTGTCCTTTTCTTCGATTTTTACCCCAGGGGAGTTACGCCAGTCCATTGAGGGCTTACCGTTAAAAATGCTCTCAGCCGAAGCCACGTTGGAGTATGAGAAACACCATTATCAGGGAGAGTCTTGGCCACCCACACCTTGGTATGAGGGGTGGTGTTCGGGCCGAAACGTATTTCCAATTGAGAAAAAACCACCCATGCAGTTGTATTGGGTTCTGATGGAACGCTCCTAGATTCTAACTCTCGTGTCATGGCTCCCGCCGTTCACAGCTCCCGCCGTGACACGCCTCCCAAGCGGCCTTAGTCCCAACTCAACCTTGACGAAACCAGATCTATAATTGGGGGCAGTTGGCAACAGGTATAGTGTTGTTGTTATCCTGTCGCTCCCAGACGCTGCTTTGACTTACCCATGACTAACCCCGCTGACTTTGATCCGTCTGCGCATAGCACCACTGACGCGTCTCAGGAGCCGTCAACGCCGGAGATACCGGACGTACCGGATCAGCCGACTCCACCGCCCCCAAAAGCGCCCCCGGCTCCCTCTCCGGCTACGTCTGAGGATGAGGCCGAGGCTGCCGTCTCTGAGACGCCACTACCGCAACGGCTAAAACAGTGGCTTCTGGGTGCCTCGTCGCGTTGGTTGGGGATTTCTCCAGAATATAAGAAAGGCAATCGTTGGTATCAGTCTCAGCAGTATGAGCAGGCCTTGGCTTGCTATGAGGCGGCGTTGGCGGTTAATCCTCAGTTTCGTCCGGCTTGGGTACGTTGTGGACAGGTGTTAGCGAAACTCGATCGCCTCCCTGAAGCGATCGCCGCCTATGATCGGGCCTTAAGGCTCAATGGGAATGATCTCTGGGTGTGGCTGTTGCGGGGACGCTTGCTGTTAGAACAACAACGCTATGATGAGGCGATCGCCGCTCTGCAACGAGCCAGTCAACTCGATGGCGATCGCTATGAACCTTGGTATTATCAGGGGTTAGCTCTGGAGGCTCAGGGGAATCTGCAAGGGGCGATCGAGGCCTATGATCGGGCCACTCGCTGTAAGACGGATCTACTCCCGGCCTGGTATCGTTATGGGGATTTGTTGGCCGGCCGTCGTCAGTTTTCGGATGCGGCGATCGCCTACCGCAATGCGACTCATTTTGCTCCTGGAGATTGGACGCTATGGCTGAAACTCACCAATTGTCAGGAACAGAGTCAGGAGTATGAGAATGCTTTGTTGTCTCTCGAACGGGTGTTGCAGTTGCAACCGGAACGATTGGAGTTCTGGCTACAACGGGGACGGATTTTAGAAGCCTTGCAACGCT
>CAZXWM010000202.1:0-7483 GCA_964644215.1 uncultured Phormidium sp. | reverse complement strand
AATTGTGGCCGATACCCCGCAAAGCCTGCGTCAAACGATTAAGGAAGCCCTGCAATGGGGAGATGTGGTGATCTCCACGGGAGGGGTTTCTGTGGGCGATTATGATTATATTGAGGGGATTTTGGAGGAGTTGGGGGGTGATATTCAGGTGCGATCGGTGGCGATTAAACCCGGTAAACCCTTGACGATGGCGAGTTTTGCTAAGTTGCGATCGCTCTATTTTGGTTTGCCGGGAAATCCAGTTTCGGCCTTAGTCACGGCTTGGCGATTTGTGCAACCGGCTTTACTCAAACTCTCGGGTTTATCTCACGGCTGGCACCCTCAATTTGTGGAAGCAACAACGGCGTTAGACTTACCCGCCGCCCCCAGTCGAGAAACCTATATTTGGGGACAAGTTGCGATTCGTGACGGACATTTTCATTTTAATTGTGCTGGGGGCAGTTTTAGTTCTGGGAATTTGGTTAATTTAGCTCAAACGAATGCCTGTGCGGTGATTCCGGTGGGTAGTCCTGGGATTTCTGCGGGGGAAAAGCTGTCGGTACTTCTGTTAAAATCTTGAGTACCTAATAGGTCTATGGATAGCAATTGAAAGGGCATTTGACCTGTGAATGACGATGTTTACTCTACAAATGGCAGTTGCCAACTCTGTTGACAGAAAACAAAAATTACGGTTTACAACATATCAAAAAACAAGGAGATTCTATGAAAAACAAGGTTGAAAATATCTACTGTGAGATTATTTCCAGCTTACCTCCCACAGAACGGTTGCAGTTAGCAACTCTCATTCTAAATGGACTAGCGAAACAACAAATACGTCGTGAGATAAATTTTGTTGATGATAGCGATGTCTGGACGCAGGAAGATCAAGAGGACTTGGCTGTGTTTGCATTCCAACATGGTGTTGCTTATTTTTCACAAGAGGAGGATGAAGCGGAGTGAGTGTTAATCCGGGTGATATCGTGACTGTTGATTTTCCTGGAGTTACAGGAATTAAACGCCGTCCGGCTGTTGTTCTATCGTCGGCGACGTATCATGCCAACCGTCCGGATGTCATTATTGGACTCATCACATCCCAAAGAAAACGGTTGGGAGTCACGGACTATGTCCTTCAAGACTGGCAAGCCGCAGGATTGCGGGTTGCTTCTGTCTTTCGCAGCTTTATCGTTACCTTGCCCCCTTCCGCAAACCTAGTTCGGATTGGACATCTCTCTGAACGAGACTGGCAAGGGATTCGGGACTGTATTAACCTGGCGTTAGAGCGTTGATGAGCGTTTGATTGAGGTTCTATGGCACTCACTCAGTCACATGGAATCTCTGGAACGAGTCAAACTAAGATGCTGATACCATTTTTGGAAATGCTTGCTATACACTAACGCTGGGGGAGGGAGAGCACGTCAGTTGCGGTTTGCCTCTACAGCCATCTATGGCACAACTTTTAAAAAATCGTATGAAAAGGTGTTTCTATTGTTCATTCTCCATCATTAATGTTTAATCCTTCGGACTTATCTCTACGTCGTCTTGTTGCCCAGATGTTTGTGGTTCGGGCATCGGGACATCTGTTTGATTCACAAATCCGCTATCGGGCCTGGGAACCGGAGTCGGAGAAGTTGCGGCATTGGCTTCAAGATTGGGGTATTGGTGGGGTGTTGCTGATTGATGGCAGTGTCAGCGAGTTACGACTGCGAACCCAGCAACTGCAAGATTGGGCCGAGATTCCCCTGTTACTCTGTGCCGATATTGAGGAAGGGGTGGGGCAACGCTTTACGGGGGCCACTTGGTTTCCACCGCCGATGGCGTTGGGAGAGATGGCCCGAGAGGATTTGCCTCAAGCCCAGGTTTTGGCCCGAGAGATGGGGCAATGGTTGGCGTTGGAGGCCGTAGCGGCAGGATTGAACTGGATTTTAGCCCCGGTGGTGGATGTTAATAATAATCCCGATAATCCGGTGATTAATGTGCGATCGTTTAGTGACAATCCGGGGATCGTTACGGCCTTGGCAACGGCGTTTATTGAAGGCACTCAAACTCAGCCGGTTTTAACCACCGCTAAACATTTTCCGGGCCATGGAGATACCAGTGTCGATTCCCATTGGCAATTGCCTCAATTGCCTCATGATAGACAGCGGTTGCAGGCAGTGGAGTTATTACCCTTTCGGGGGGCGATCACCGCTGGAGTCGATGCGGTGATGACGGCTCATTTGCGGGTTCCGGTTTGGGATGATCAGGCCCCCGTGACGCTCTCGCCTCGGGTGTTACAGGAACAGTTACGCGAGGGATTGGGGTTTGACGGGTTGGTGGTAACGGATGCCTTGGTGATGGGGGCGATCGCCAACCAGTATGATGCCCGAGAAGCGGCGGTGTTAGCTGTTGAAGCAGGCAATGATATTGTTTTAATGCCCGAGGATCTACCGGGTGGCATTGAGGCGGTTTGTCAGGCGGTGGAGTCGGGGCGGATTAGCCGCGATCGCATCCTGGCTTCGGTGCAACGGATTGCCCAGGCTAAGGCCAACGTTACAGCCTCGAATCGTTCCCCCCTCGATGATTTAGCCCAAATCGGCTCTCCCGAGGCTAAACAACTCGGCGATCGCCTTCTACGAGCCTCGGGAACCGCTCGCCCTGGCTCTGTTGCTGCTGTCGAGTCGGGGTATAATCTCGTCATTGTTGATGATGGCTTACGCAGCCGTCATCTGGAGCATCACTCTCCCGCCATTGCACTGCCGAAACAGCAGGGATATCAGCCGTATCTGCTCGATCTGGGTGGGGAGCAATCTCCGGGGGAGGCGATCGTTTCAACTCCGACAATTATGCAGGTTTTTATTCGCGGTAACCCCTTTGGAAGTAGTCTCGCCTTGGCTCAACTGAGCGAAGAATGGCTTAACAAATTATTAAGAGATGGCGATCTTCGGGCGATCGCCATTTATGGTAGTCCATATAGTCTCAAACAATTCTTGCGCCAGATCCCTACATCTGTTCCATATGCCTTTTCCTTTGGACACATGGCCGCAGCCCAAGCGATCGCCCTTAATCAGTTATTCCCAGATTTGCGGCTAGATTGGTCATCCTTGACCCCTCTAGCCTAAATTTGGCAGCTTTGGACATCACACTCCCTCTGGGTTCGCATTGGTAAGGATGGCGTTGAGAACGACCACTCCGAGCTGCAACGGGATGTTTCAGTCCCGAGGACGATGACCAACTTCATGAAAATTCATTAAACTTGAGTATAATTGAGGTGTCCATACCTCAAGGACGGTCAAATGTTTGTATAGAAGGTTACAGCTTCCTCGATCATTTGTCCGAATCCCGTTGGCAGACTCCCAATCAAGCTTAGATTTAACCGAGCAACGATTCACGAGAGCAAGCTCGCTCTAAATCCTGTTTACAGTTTCTACAGTTCAGCTCACTCTATATCACAGGGATATATTATGACTTTCACAACCACCACCCGGTACAGTATTGAAACCATCGAAGAAGAGGCTCGCCATTTGGTACAGAAGGGAGCCGTCAGCCGCCAGCAGCCGATTTACACCCTCTGCGTCCATATTCCGGCGCGTCATTGGACGTCTGTCGAAATTGAACTTGAGAAGCATGACTATCTGCTGCGCGATCGCATCGGCGATCTCGTTGGCCCCGAGACCTGGGAAAACGACTAGGGCGTTTGACTTAGCCAAGCCTTTTCCATACCAGGACTATTTAACCAAGGCAGAGGCGAGCGGGTCGTAACCCTTGTTACCATTTTGTGAATTTTTGCCAAAATTGGTAACAAATTATCACAAGTTTGGTCGCCTCCTTGGCGATCGAGACCCGACAACGGCGAACTGTAACAGCTACAGTTCACCGTTGTTCTCGTGGCTGGGTTCTCCTGGCTGGGTTCTCCTGGGATGGGATCTACCGCCGACCCCCCTAAGCGTCAGACTGGGACTTTCGCAGTTGTTCCAACTCCTGACGTAACGAGGCCACCATCTCCGAGAGTGCTTCTAACTCTTCTTCGGTTGCGGGTTCAGCCCCCGATTCCTCCGCTTCTCCGGTAACATCAACGGTTCTGGGGCTATCTGGAGATTGGCTGCCGAGGAGTTCATCGACAAAGCGACGTGCTTCGAGTTCGGTGATCTCTCCTTTTTCCGCTAAGCGTTGAACAACAGCATCCCAATCCTGATTTTGCAGGGCTTGTAGGTTTTCCTCGCGTTTTTGGGCATCTTGCAGACTTTCGAGAGCGGTTGATGCCGCCCCCACGGTGGCACGGAAACTGGTTTGTAGTGACTGCATCAAAGTGTCGGGGTTCATAGGACTCAAATGGTAAACGGCCAGGCTTTTGACTGTATGTTAACAAACGTGAAGGACAATCGCGCAAAAACCAGCCCTGAGACCCCAAAGCCATAGATTTTGACCGCCGCAGTGATCGCCAAGTCCCCGTTCCCGGACGCTCAGGACCGAGGACGACAAATCCCAAACACCGACGTATAGCCATGCAAAAAAGTTGAACCCCCCACCGGGCCGATTTCTCCGTTACAGAAAAAACCACTTAGGGGTAGGTTGGGGAGATAGCGATGGAACAGTCGAGAGTCAAAATTCGCATCTTTGTATAAGCCACCGCCTCGGCCAAGACAGGCAAACATCAAGGCCCCCAAGGGCCTTGATGGCCCTGCTGGATGCTCGCAATAGCGTTGGAGTAGGGTTTCGAGGTCATCAGCGGAGGTTTGGGCATCCCGTAAGTGAAACTGAATCCGCTGTCCTGGGCGAACGCGATCGCCGATCGCGATCGCCCCGACTTGGGGATCAACCCCGACGAGATTACGAATCAGAAAATCCCCAGCTTCGAGGCGTTGCTTAAATTCATCGCGCACCACGCCAATAAATAGAGACTGTTGGGCTAACTCGCGATCGCTCTGGCTTAACTGAGTAATTAACTCTCGTAGTAACTCTAGGGGCGGGCGGCCGGTGTCCGTTTCCCCTAAATCATCGAGGGCCAAAATGATATTGCGTTCCCCCGAGGCGATACGATAGGGCTTGCCAATGGGACGGCATCCCTGAGCGACGATAGTATCCATTTGCAGATTCCCCGATAGGGCCAGGCCCACGACTCCTTCTGCGAGGGCGCGCTCGCCATAAAACAAACTCCCCCCATTGAGAACCGTACCACTCGAAAGTCCCCCCACTTTCGGAGCATTGGGATAAGCATAATCGAGGCCCTGAAGACAATCGGTAATGCCCGTCATCAGCGGATCAGCCAAGAGAATCAGTTGAGGATCATCGGCGGGATTCACGCCGAGGGCCTCAACCCAGCGCTCGGGAGGACTATCGAGATCCGGCAGATGCTCCAACGAGAGATAAAACTCCTGAATCGTCACCCCCGGCAAGTGAGCCAGGGTTAAGCTGATGCCAATATCCCTCTCAATTTCAACCGTATCGAGGGACTCTCCCCCCGTCTGACGGTTGCCGATCACGCCTCCCCCCCCGCAGCCAATTAGGGGAATATCCGGGAGTTGTTCTCGTAGCAGCGGCAACACCCGAGGATAGTCAGTGGCGAAAGCTGACGAGACGAACACTAAGCCCAAATCAGGCGGGTTGGAGAGGCTGGTGAGGGCGGACTGGCTCACCTCCGTGATGGCAGCTTCGAGGGATGGACGAGTTGATAGGGCATTAACCCACTCCATAGGTGTTTCTCTCCCGAGAATAAAGGGGACAAGACGGACTTTTGAGACCGGGGGCGTCGGCAAATCTAAAGATAACGATCAGGTTTTGCCGTTGCCGCCTTATGGTCCGGTATCAGTGATCCTATCAAGAAGCGACCCCGACTCAAGGTCTAATCTTAGAGTCCCTTGGCGAGTCTGAGGCGAATCTCGGCTGGGATCTGGTCTTTCTTGTTAAGATCGCTTAAGCAACGGTCTGCCAGAGGTCATCTCCTGATGACCTCGGCCAGGCGAGGCGAGCCGGCGGAGCGATCGCCTCGGTCCTCTGACGCTGTCCCCAACTGATGCGACTACCGGCCCGTGAGCCGTTGTGACATCGTCTGACGCGGGAGGTTTCCTTCAGCCTCAGAAGATGTCTAAACTAAGAACAGGTCATTACCCAAACGAACGAAATTATGAGCGAAGACAAAATCCAAAGCCAAATTGACCAAGAGCGTGAAGCCGCACGCAACGCCTGCGATACCAGTGGCGCTAATTCTAAAGAATGCGCTGCCGCTTGGGATGCCGTTGAAGAGTTACAGGCCGAAGCCGCTCACAAGAAAACCAAACCCGAAAAAACGTCCTTCGAGACGTACTGCGATAACAACCCGGATGCGGCTGAGTGCCGAGTCTACGACGACTAGAGACCAGCATTTCGGCAGCAACGCTTGTCAGTGAGACGGTGAGGGGAACTCCTTCACCGTCTTTTCTTGGCCGACCCACCCCGGATTATGGACAGTTTATAATTCATGCTTATCATCGAAAAACTCTTTGTTCATATTAGTTATAACCATTGTGATAGTCCTATCTCATCTGGCTAAAACAAGATAAACTTTAAGGATTTTGGGCCGATGATGGAGTGCCTTGAGGAGAGAACCCGAAAATACAAAAACAACAAGCCCCTTCATTATACTCCTAAGCCTGAGAAAAAATAAATATCTTAACAATCTTTTTATCCTGTTAAAAACCTTAATCATTAGCAGAAAAACATCAATTATAAATAATCATTAAAAAGTTGCACCATGTCTGGAGCCAGTCGATACCATGAGAGACGAAGCTTAACCACGCGAGATAGATAATTATGGTTACTAGCGCTCCTCAATCAGCATCTGGATCTTCCAAAACGGAGAGCCTTGTTCTTTGGTTTGAAGATGTGGGAATCGCTGACGTACCCCTTGTAGGCGGAAAAAATGCCTCCTTGGGAGAAATGATTCAACAACTGTCGGCCAAAGGGGTTAGTGTCCCGACCGGCTTTGCGACAACGGCCTATGCCTATCGCTATTTTGTCAAACAAGCGGGACTCGAAACCAAACTCCGCAAACTTTTCTCAGACCTAGATGTCGAGAACCTGAAGAACCTGCGCGAGCGCGGCAAACAAGCCCGCGCCTTGGTGTTGAACACACCGTTTCCCAAAGAATTAGAAGTGGCGATCGCCACCGCCTACTTCCAACTGTGCGAACGCTACGGCGCCGACACCGAATTTTGCGAACGTTTCGATCCCGAGTATCGTCAAGCCTGCAAAGAATATAGCTACGACACTGATGTAGCCGTGCGCTCGAGTGCCACCGCCGAAGACTTGCCCGACGCCAGTTTTGCCGGACAGCAAGAAACCTATCTTAACGTCCACGGCGCAAAATCCGTTCTCGAAGCCTGTCACCGTTGCTTCGCCTCCATCTTCACCGATCGCGCCATTTCCTATCGCACCATTAAAAGCTTCGATCACTTCGACGTCGCCCTATCAGTGGGCGTACAAAAAATGGTGCGTTCCGATCTCGCCTCGTCGGGGGTGATGTTCTCGATCGACACCGAAACCGGCTTCA
>CAZXWM010000201.1:4561-7488 GCA_964644215.1 uncultured Phormidium sp. | reverse complement strand
CAACCTGTACGTCACTCCTGAACAGTTTGTTGCCCTCGCCGCGAGTAACCGAGACTTACAACTCGAACGAACTGCCCAAGGAGAACTCATCGTGAATCCACCCACCGGCTGGGAAACCGGCAAACGTAACTTTAGCATTATCGGTGAACTCTACCTATGGTGGCGTAACGCGGGCGAACCGGGGGAAGCCTTTGAATGTTCGACGGGATTCACGTTAGCCAATGGTGCCATTCGCTCTCCTGATGCGGGCTGGATTAGTCAAGAACGTTGGGATAGCCTCACGGACGAGCAGAAAGGAACATTTGCCAATATCTGCCCGGATTTTGTGGTTGAGCTGCGATCGCACTCCGATACCCTAAAATCCTTGCAAGAGAAACTGCAAGAGTATATGGACAATGGGGCTAAACTGGGTTGGTTAATCGATCCTCAAACTCGAACAGTGGCAGTTTATCGAGTGAGTTTAGAGGTCGAAGTCTTGTCCAATCCGGTTGAGTTATCCGGTGAGAATGTTTTACCGGGTTTTGTCTTGAATTTGCATCGGGTTTGGGGGAATTAAACCTCATCCCGAAAGCATTTCCAAGTCGCGGCAGGCTTCAGCCATGAGTCACTTAGTTCTGGGTCAGTGCTAATCTAAATTGTAATTAGAATTGTAATCAGATTGCGATCGCAGCGGCCACCATGGTACAAGTTCCCACACAATTAGACCCCTCAACTCTATCGCTTGAGTTACCCAGACATCTCAACCTGTACGTCACTCCCGAACAGTTTACCGCCCTCGCCGCGAGTAACCGAGACTTACAACTCGAACGAACCGCCCAAGGAGAACTCATCGTGAATCCACCCACCGGCTGGGAAACCGGAAAACGCAATAGCCGCATCTCCGGTGAACTCTACCTATGGTGGCGTAACGCAGGCGAACCGGGAGAAGTCTTTGAATCCTCCACGGGATTTACCCTTCCCAATGGCGCAATCCGATCGCCTGATGCCTCCTGGGTGAGTCAAGCTGGCTGGGATAGCTTCAGCGAACCACAGAAAGGAACATTTGCCAATATCTGCCCGGATTTTGTCGTCGAGCTGCGATCGCACTCCGATACCCTAAAATCGTTGCAAGAGAAACTGCAAGAATATATGGACAATGGGGCTAAACTGGGTTGGTTAATCGATCCTCAAACTCGAACAGTAGCCGTTTATCGAGTGGGTTTAGAGGTCGAAGTCTTGTCCAATCCGGCTGAATTATCCGGTGAGAATGTTTTACCGGGTTTTGTCTTGAATTTGCAGCGAGTGTGGGGGAATTAAACCTCATCCCGAACCGGAAAACGATTCATCAATTCACTGGCATCCCAGGCCAAACGACGCAGTTCTGGGCTGACATGGGGAATATGGGGAATCTGAGAGAGAAAATCGAGAGTTCGTCGTAAAATGCGGACGATGTCGCCCTCATCGAGGCTGGTGTTTTCGCACAGTTCCGTCCATTCGACACCGTAGGCCCAGTATTCTACTAAACCGAGAGCGTCCCATTCTAACCAAACCGGGAACGCCACCTGATAGCGCCATTGGATCTGAATCACGTTGCGGCGTAACCCTCGTAACCCGCCTAACGCTTCTTCGACTTCTGGGGTGATGCTGTAGCGTGTCCAGGTATCAGCGCGTACTTCCATGACGAGGGCCGCACAGGCGGCGGCGAATTGTTCGGGGGTGAGGCGATCGAATTGGCCACTGGTGATGGCTAAGCCTAACCAGAGTTCATTGTCTCCCCGTACAGCGGCGATGGACTCTCCTAAACGGGTGGGTTTCATGGAGACGCCATCTAAACAGTCAAACTCAATCAGAATATCAATGAGATCGAGAAAGTCCTCCCAGTGACGGGCTAGGTTGACGCGGATACGTTCTTCTCGTTCCTGCCGCTGCCGTTGCAGACGGGCCAGACGTTTGGCCCGTTTGATGAGGGTTCCGGGATTGCCAAATTGATTCAGGGGATGCCGTTCGAGTTCGGCGGTAATCTCGGCGACGCGATCTTGCCATTCTTGGACTTCGGGGGCAATGTCTGGGGCCGGCAGAGGTGGGATTTTGGCGGCTACGGCTTGGGTTTCGGCGTCGCCGTTGCGGGCTTGTCCGGGTTTGGGCGGCATTTCTGGAGGCGGAGTGAGATCATCGACGTCTTCGAGACGGGGAATTTCTCCCCGCAGACTGACTACGTCTTTGGTGGTGATGACGTACCAGCGGTTATTTGCCCCGAGACAGATGAGATAGGGAGCTTTGCCGGGTCCCGGTCGTTTGGTCACTAAGACGGCGTTTAGAGGCTCGGAGACGGGCACGTTAGCGCCTTTGAGTTGCACGATGCTTCCGGCGACGGCGAATTGTAGGGCAACAGTGAGGGATTTATTCTGAACTTCGCCGGCTTGTTGTTGTAGGGTTTTGAGGATGCGACGTTCTTCTTTAAGCCGTTCTTGGAGTTTTTCGTAGCTATTTAGGTATTCGGGGTCAACGTCTTCAAATTTGCTTTGGGCGGCGGTAATTTCGGCGTCGAGGTCTTGTAGGGCCTGTTGTTGGGGTCGTAGGCCCAGGCCGGCGAGATATTGCCCGAAGCTACGTTCGATGAGTTCTTTGGCTTCGTCGAGGCTGTGGGTTTGCAGTAGGTTTAAGACCATCCCGTAGTTGGGGGTGAATTGACTCACTAGGGGATCGGCTTTGGAGGTGGCGAGGTTGGCGGCTTCGATCGCCCCTTCAAAGGGAGTTTCTAGGGTGACGACATAGCCCTGTTCGTCCATTCCCCGCCGTCCGGCCCGTCCGGCCATTTGTAGAAATTCCGAGGCGGTGAGGAGGCGATGGCCGCGATCGGTGCGTTTGGAGAGGCTGGAGATGACGGTGGTACGGGCGGGCATATTAATCCCGGCGGCCAGGGGTTCGGTGGCGAAGACGACTTTGAT
>CAZXWM010000201.1:0-4551 GCA_964644215.1 uncultured Phormidium sp. | reverse complement strand
CGACGAGGCCTTTCCAGGCGGGTAGGATGCCGGCGTGGTGGGCGGCGATGCCTCGATAGAGGGGTTCGACTTGTCCTTCGCGGCCGGCGTCGGGGTTTTGTCGTAGAAATTCGTCGATGGTGGTTTTGAGTTGGGCGGCTTCGTGGTCGTTAACGAGGCTGAGGCTGCCGATGTCTTTGACGGAGCGATCGCAGCCCCGACGACTAAAGATAAAGTAGATGGCCGGCAACATCTCCCGTTTACGCAGTTGGGAGACGACGTAGCTAATGGCCAGGCCGTCACGACGGCTACGGCGGCGGTTTTGGCTGCCCCGACGCGGTTTGAGGCGGTTGTTGAGTTTGTTGTCTGAGTTGAGGAGGGGAAAGACGCCTTTACGGTTACAGAAGAGGAATTGCAGGGGAACGGGACGATATTCGGAATAGATGCGTGCGGTGGGGCCGTGGACTTGGCTAATCCAATCGGTGAGTTGGTCGCTGTTGGCGACGGTGGCAGATAGGCCCACCAGTTGGATTTCGGGGGGACAGTAGATGATGGATTCTTCCCAGACGGTTCCTCGTTGGCGATCGTTCATGTAGTGACATTCGTCGAGGACGACGGTTTGCACGCCCTGGATGGAGGTTCCGACTTCGCCGATGCGGGTTCCGTAGAGCATATTACGGAAAATCTCGGTGGTCATGACGATGATGGGCGCGTCGCGGTTGAAGGAGAGATCTCCTGTGAGGAGTCCGACGTTGTTCGGCCCGAATTGCTCTTGGAAGTCTCGTAATTTTTGGTTGGAGAGGGCTTTGAGGGGGGTGGTGTAGAAGACGCGCTTCTGGTTGGCGAGGGCGCGGTAGATGGCGTATTCGCCGATGAGGGTTTTGCCGGACCCGGTGGGGGCGCAGACGATGGTGGATTTGCTGGCGTTGAGGGCGGCGATCGCCTCCTGTTGAAAGTCGTCGAGGGGAAAGGGGAAAAGCTGGTTCAGGTCGAGGTCGGACATGGTTGAGGAGTATGGCTCGGAACAGGTGGGGCGAGGGGGGTTTGTTGGCTTGGGTTGACCGGTTGGGGCGATCGCCTACCCAAATGATACGGCCACCTGTTCGGGTGCGATCGCTTGAGGAGTTGCGTTAGGCTGATTTGGCCGGTTCGTTGAGGCGATTTAATCTTGGCTGGCTATGGAGGGAATGCCGCCAATCGGTGTCAGGGAGAGACTCTCAGACGCGGCTGGTCTTCTAAAAGGGTTGGCGATCGCCCGCGACAACCTCTGAACCTGAGAATTTCCCTTCCCCGAATTCCCGGCCCCGTGAGATAATGTTGAGTAAAGTTTTGTATCTTGTCCGACAAGCTTAGAATTTATACCATGCAAGCCCGTCTGACCGTCAATACCTATTTCAGCGCGGCCCATCGCCTTGCTCGTCCAGACCTGGATTATACGACCAATTGTGGCGTTTATGGCAAATGCGCTCGTCCTCATGGCCATGGTCACAACTATCATCTGGATGTGACTGTCTGTGGGGAGGTTCATCCCCGCACTGGGATGGTGGTGGAGTTGGGGGCGTTACGTCACTTGATTCAAGAGGTGGTGATTGAACCGCTCGATCATCGTTTCCTCAATAAGGATATTCCTCATTTTGAGACGGTGGTTCCCACGGCTGAAAATATCGCCATTTATATCCGGGATCTGCTGTTGGAACCGCTGCAAGGACTGGGCTTGAGCTTGGATAAGTTACGGTTGTATGAAAGCCCCAATAACTCTTGTGAACTCTATGGAACCATGGGCGGCGATCGCCAGGGAACTTCCACTCAGGAGAAAACGACGTTGCTTCTGGTTTGAGGGTTAGAGTCCTGACTCGACTCTATTAGACGGGGGCGGGCGGTTTCAAGCCGTTGGATGAACTGAAGATGCTATGAGATGTCAAATCTCCCGCCCCGATGCTTGACCTCTGTGTTCACACCTGACCGCCAATAGCCTCCTCGAAGACTTGACCTCGAAGATTTGACCTCGAAGATTTGACGATGACGACTCCTCAACTTCCCCCTGAACTCGACAAAATGGTTCGACGCTTCCAGCGAGCCTCTGACCCCAAACGCCGGTATGAGCAACTGCTCTGGTTGGCGAAAAAGCTGCCTGAGATGCCTGAATCGGAGAAAATCCCTGAAAATAAGGTGAAAGGCTGTGTATCTCAGGTTTATGTCACGGCACGGCTTGATGATGCCGGAAAGGTCTGCTTTAACGGGGATTCGGATGCTCAACTGACGAAGGGTCTCCTGGCGTTCCTGATTCGGGGAACTGAAGGACTCAACCCAGAAGAAATCGTGAAGCTGGCTCCCGATTTTATTCAGGAGACAGGCTTACAGGCGAGTTTAACCCCCTCTCGCGCGAATGGCTTTTACAATATTTTCAAAACGATGAAACAAAAGGCTTTACTTTTGGCGGCGGGGGAGAGTGGTCTTGAGGCTGCCGATATTAAAAGTATTGAAGCCACCTAAGTCTTGGTTGGTCAGTTGTCTGTCAGTTTCGGATTGACTTCTCATTGACGAAAATTTAAAGATATTCGGCAAAATCTCGGCGATCGCCGGAAAAAGATGTTAGAATCGTGAAGGTGATTTACGATTCTGTGCGGTTGTCATGGGTTTTCAAAATCGGGTTTTGATGCGCCACGGCAACTTCAGCCAATCTAACCTAAACCCTCGGGAACTCTAGCAAAATCGGGACAGCTATTGCCTTTGCCCATGCTTTTAAAACCGTTTCCTTTGTTTGCGATCGCGCTCGATTTATTTAAGCAACTTTATCGAGTCTCACGCGATCGCCTGTCCGATGCGGTATTCAGAGCAAGTGGCATTTTTTCAAGAAACTCAGTTAACAAAAATAGTTGCACTCCTTGTTATGTCAGGGTTGCGAGCCTCTAACTTGACCATTCATGGTTAATTTTCGTTGCGAATTCACTCGCGTTTTTGGAGAAACATCCATGTTTCCTAGATTCAATAGCAGTTAATCAACTGCCCGACTCAGCAATGCTTTTTTTTCGCCGCCTTGCTAAGAGCGAATCTAACGTCCGATTTCCTCACAGATACTGATTTTCAACAGCCTAATGACACTATCGAATTCCTCTGAACTCATCGGTACAGATCGACTTGAAAAACAACTCGAAACCAATGGCCATAAAACCGTTTCCGACCAGGAAATGCGTAACTCAATCCGCACCCTGCTAACAGAACTCGGAGAAGATCCCGATCGCGAAGGCTTACGAGATACCCCCAAACGAGTCAGCAAAGCCTGGCAATTCCTCACCTCCGGCTACGACCAATCCCTGGAGGAATTACTCAACGGTGCCATCTTCAACGAGAACTCCCATGAGATGGTTTTGGTGCGCGACATTACCCTATTTAGCACCTGTGAACATCATATGTTGCCGATTATTGGCCATGCTCATGTGGCCTACATTCCCAACGGAAAGGTGATTGGCCTGTCTAAAATTGCCCGCATTTGTGAAATGTTTGCCCGTCGTCTCCAGGTTCAGGAGCGTCTAACGGGACAAATCGCCGACGCCTTACAAGAGGTTCTCAAACCCCAGGGGGTGGCCGTGGTCATCGAAGCGACTCATATGTGTATGGTCATGCGTGGCGTGCAAAAACCCGGTTCCTGGACAACCACCAGTGCGATGCGAGGTGTGTTTGTCGATGATGCACGGACTCGTCAAGAGTTCATGGGGTTGATTCGTCACAGTCCTCAGTTCCACTAAGGCGAGTCTAGGTGGTTCCCCTTCTCCTGACTGTTTCGGGAGAGGGGGAAATTTGCTAGGCCAGCTTGGCTTAAACGGAAGCGCAAGGGGGATTAGTTATAACCGCTGAAACTGACCGGTTGACCGTCGCGGAAGGCTCCCACAACTTGTCGTCCATCGGGAAACCTCATTGTACCTGTGCCATGAGGTCGTCCTTGTCGCAATTCTCCGACATAGCGACGACCATCATCATAGATACAGGTAGCATTGTTGGCATCAAAATTGGTGGTGTAGAAAAAACCTGTGCAAGTGGTTCCTGTGGAATGGCGAAATGTTCCTCGTCCAAAGGGTTGTCCGGCAAAAAACTCTCCTTCAAAGCGATTGCCATTGGCGAAAACATAGCGGCCATCTCCATCCGGCTGACTGCTGAAGAAAATTCGTTCAACTTGTCGGGTTTCTAGGATTTGCTCACCCTGTCGCGTTGTTCCTACGGGAACGAGAGCATTGACATTCTCCGTCCTCGGGACTCCTGAGAACGAGCCTTCATAGCGATCGCCATTCGTATAAAACGCCGTTCCTTGACGAATGGCTCCTTCTGCAAATATCCCCTCATAGCGAGAGTCATCAGGGCGAATCAAACGACCCCTGCCATTGGGTAATCCCTCTCTAAACTCTCCCTCATAGCGAGTACCATCGGTCAGGGTTAGAATGCCTCGGCCGTTGGGTAAAAAATCACTAAAGTCACCGATATAACTGCGTCCTTCACCGTAATTACAACGACCATAGCCTGAGCCAGTGTCTAGTAAAGAGACGGGATCGCATTGAGGGTCACGAATAGCGTCCTGAG
>CAZXWM010000200.1:0-7514 GCA_964644215.1 uncultured Phormidium sp. | reverse complement strand
GTTCGCCCCTACGGACATCTATCGCACGATTTCTGAAAATTGGTATGAAAACTGTTAAATTCGTAGATTTATTTGCGGGAATTGGAGGATTGCGCCTTGGCTTTGAACAGGCGCTTCAGTCTTTGGGATTTATCCCCGATTGTCTCCTCAGCAGTGAAATTGATAAGGAGGCGAGACAGGTGTATGACACTAACTTTTCCGAAACCCCGAAAGGCGATATCAAAACCATTCCCTCTCTTCCCCCTCATGATGTTTTGCTGGCGGGATTTCCCTGTCAAAGTTTCTCGTATGCTGGCAAAAAAGCGGGATTTGGGGATACAAGGGGAACCTTGTTTTTTGAAATATTACGTCTTATTGATACTCAAAAACCCAAGGCTTTTATTTTTGAGAATGTTCGGGGTTTGGTCACTCATGATAAAGGCAAAACTCTTAACACAATTCGCTTGAAAATGCAAGAGCGGGGTTATAGTTTTGACCTATTTTTACTGAATAGTTCTAACTATGGTGTCCCTCAAAATCGTGTTCGCGCCTATATGATGGGTGTTTTGAACAAAACTCCTCATTTTAATTTAGTTTCCGATTTGGGAGCTAAAGATTCTCATTCCTATGAGTCGGGTCAATTGTCTTTATTTTCTGCACCGAAACAGTCTTGTAAGGTCAGAGATATTTTGCAGGATAATCCTCCCCAGCATTATAATTGTTCGCGGGACTTTACGACAGCGTTAAAAAAGTTTCTTCAGGGAGATTTAGAAAAATTACATGGTGTGCGACTGATTGACTATCGCGGCGGAAACTCGATTCACTCTTGGGAGTTGGGGTTACGGGGAGATTGCACAAGTGAGGAAATTGAGCTAATGAATCGCTTTATTACGAAACGCCGTAATAAAGTTTTTGGTCAACATCAAGATGGAAAGTTACTCACAGAAGCTCAAATTTCGAGTTTTTATCCAAACCCCAATTTAGGGAAATTATTGGCATCTTTGGTTGATAAGAACTATCTGCAAGTGATTGAGGATAAATATAAGCCAGTAGCGGGAAATTTCTCGTTTGAAGTCTATAAGTTTATTGACCCCAATAAAATATCGGTGACGTTGGTGGCGAGTGATGCGAATCGATTGGGTGTCTATCATCGGGGACGTGTTCGTCGAATTACTCCCCGTGAGGCGGCTCGTTTACAGGGGTTCCCCGATTCGTTTCAACTTCACTCCAATGAGACGAAGGCCTATCGTCAGTTGGGAAATTCGGTGACGATTCCGGTGGTTAAGGCGATCGCCCACGAGGTATTACAAAACTTAATACCAACCGCGAAGACCTCGGTTTCAGGGAGAGAATCAGTTTGAACCGAGTATTGACCTAAGGATATCACCCGAGGGTGACTGAATTATCAGGAGAAGGCCGATCGCACCCCAAGGACAACGGCCTCGAAATCCTTACAATGGAAGAGGTGGTTTAGGGGTACAGAATCATAGATCGTGCGTTGGCGGGTGGCGGCAGCGGCCACGCCCTTAATTTTTATCTCTAACGCAGTCTTTCCACATCATCCACGGACAACGACAAAGCCTCGGCCACTTGCTCGATACTTAAACCTATTGCTAGCAGTTTAGGAATGGCGTCTCGTTGGCTTTGTTCGGCGCGATCGCCCCGTTGGCGTTCTGCTTCGGCTCGTTGGCGTTCGAGTTTAGCGAGTTCGCTACCGGTGAGCAATAAGTTACCCTGATTATCCCACCACCGTAACCATTGCTGGGTCTGATTTTGATAGCTCCCTTCCCACACCCCTAACTCGACTTCCATTGTGGCGATCGCGTAATGTCCGCGATCATTCGGTTCCAACCGATGATAGCGACCATCCACCCAGTGATACACCTCTAACTCATGGGTCTGAATCAGATAAATGGCATAATAGGGAATGCGAATAATCTGCTCATAAACCCAAAATTTTCCGGGTTTTTGGTTAACAGCTCCTGACACACGAGATAGAGGGGTCTTGTCTCGTTCTTCAGAGCCATCACCGCTGGCCAATTCAATGGCAATAAAAGGAACCCTATACTCGCGCCATAAGACATAAGAACGACGATATTGACCGTCTAATTGCGGTGGAACATTGGGGACATAGAACCAATCCGGGGCTTCGGCACCTCGTTCTGGCGGATCGGTTTCGCGCCAATAAATGCCGCAGTCTTGGCCAACAGCATATTGTCCGTCTGGGTGAAGGGTTTGCAATGTGCTTTCGAGAGAATCGGTCAGTAAAATACTCTGGGGATGTTCTTGAAAGTTTTTCACAAACCTGCCGTCGGACTCGGGTAATTGAGTATGATCGGGAAAAGCGGGTGGTACAATGCTCGGGTCTAGGCTTTGAGTCATGTCGAGCCGCTGGTGAAAGAACAGAAGCTTTATTGAATTATAGCGGTTTAAGTCGGGCCGATCGCACCCCAAGGACAACGGCCTCGAAATCCCTACAATGGAGGAGGTGGTTTAGGGGAACAGAATCATGGATCGTGCGTTGGCGGGTCGCTTAGGAACCTTTGGCGCGGCGGTGGTGGTGGGGGCGGCGGCCAGTGCGATCGCCCCCAGCATTCCCCTCGTTGTCGCCGGAACAGCCCTGTCTGGCGTAGCCGGGGGGATTTTTGCCAATGATTTGGGGGCGATCAATGGCCAGTTCGGAGATCCCGATTTACGCAATGCTCATTTGACGCGGGCCGTGGGACGGGCGATCGCCATCGTCATTGAAACCCTGGCCCAAAAACACCAGGGGCGATCGCGCTTGGCCCTAGACGCATTAGCCCAAAGCGCCCGCCAGCATTGGTCGCACATCATCGCAGATACCCTGGGAAATCAGACCCCAGAGGGGTTATTTGAAGACAAATTAGCCAAGACTTACTTTGCCACAGCAGCAGAGAACTTTGAGCAGATGCGGGCCTTAGCCACTTGGCAAGAATGGCGACCTGTTGTTGAGGCCTTGCGACCCAGGGCGCGGCGTTGGCTGCGTCAATCCTGGGGGGGGCGAGTGCGGCGCTGGCGCTCTGGCGGGGTGTATCCCTTAGCTACCTTGACTCCGACCCTTGTGGATACCCTCGCCCAAGAGTTGTATGAACAGTTCCCCAAAGCCATCCGGGAAGTGTTGAAGCGGGATTTTGCCGAAGGAAAAGAAGCCTTTGCGGGGATGGTGTTTGACCTGCTGGGGAACTTAACCGCCGGTCAGCAGGAGTTGGCGAAACAGTTGAGGGAATGGCGGCAACAAACCCCCTCCCTCTCCCAAGCCATGGCCGACCAACTGACCGTGGAATTGCAACGATTAGAGGGGGTGGTGCGGCAGGAGGGCGAACAAACCCGCGACACGGTAATAGAGGAACATGAAAAAACCCGCCAGATAATCGGGGAAATTGTCAAAAAACCAAGCCCCCAAAACCCCAACCCTCCCTCAAACCTTCTTCGCTACCGTCGCACCGTTCCCAAATTTGTCGGGCGGGAGGTGGCGATCGCCCAATTGAGTGCCTTGTTCGCCCAAGTCGACCAGGTGGCGATCGCGGCGGCGCTCTCGGGGATGGGGGGACTGGGGAAAACCGAGTTAGCCTGGCAATGGGCGCAGCAGGAATATGAGGCGGGGAATTTTCCCGGTGGAGTCGTCTGGTTGGACATGGTGGCGGGGAATCCGGGGGAGCAGTTAGTGCTGTTTTATCAGACCGAGTTTGCCCTGGATATCCCGGCCGAGTTGACGACGGTGGCGCAGCGGCTGGCCTATTGTTGGCAGCATTGGCCTCGGGAGGGGGCGGTGTTGTTGCTGTTGGATGATGTGGTGCGGGAGCGGGATGGAGCGAAGTTGTCCATGTTTCGCCCTGGGGGACGGTTTCGGGTGTTGTGGACGACGCGAGAACGGTGGACGGGGGTGCAGGATTACCGCTTGGATACGCTGTCCGATGAGGCAGCGCGGGAGTTGTTGACTGGCTACCTTGAGGCGGCGCGGTTGGAGGCGGAACCGGAGGCCCTGGGCGAGTTGTTGCGCTGGTTTGACGGATTGCCCTTGGGGTTGGAGTTGGCAGCGCGTTATTTGGCGTTGGATGAGTTTTTATCGATTGGGGAGTATCTGCAAGGATTGCATCTGACCCATAACTCCCTTGAGGCAACAGTTGAGATGGGCTATCCCTACGGATTGGAGGCGGCGTTGGCTTTCAGTTGGGCGCGGCTGGAGGATGAGGCGGCGCGGCGGTTGGCCCTGCGGTTGGGGCTATATGGGGCGGCGGCGATTCCCCTGACGGCAGAGGAGCAACGGGATTGGCGTGAGGCGTTAAAGGGATTGGTGAATTTGAATCTCTTGGAGCGAGATAGGGCGGATTCGGTGCGGTTGCATCCCTTAGTGCGCCAGTTTGTGCGGCAACGGTTGGCGGTGGTGTTGTCGGCGGAGGCGCTGGCTGAGTTGCGGCGGGAGGTGGCGGGGGCGATTGTTGAGCGGGGTAAACGGATTCCTTACGGTTTTACAATGGCTCAGGCGCGGGAGTTTGCCCCCTGGATTCCTCATTTGGAGGAGGTAGCGGGAGAATTGCTGTCCTGGGTGGGGGATGAGAATGTGATTACACCGTGCAACGGGATTGCTTGGTTTTACGAAGGTCAGGGACTCTATGACGCGGCGCAACCTTGGTATGAGCAGGGTGTGGTGGTGGTGAGAGAGCGCTTGGGCAACCAACATCGAGACACTGCCGCCGCCCTCAACAACCTGGCGGCGTTGTACGAGTCGCAAGGGAAGTCCGCGGCCGCCGAACCCCTCTTCTTGGAAGCCCTGGAGATTGACCGGGAGAGCCTACCCCCCAATCATCCCAGTTTAGCCACGAGCCTCAACAACCTGGCGGGGTTGTACAAGTCGCAAGGGAATTACGCGGCCGCCGAACCCCTCTACTTGGAAGCCCTGGAGATTGTCCGGGAGAGCCTGCCGCCCAATCATCCCAGTTTAGCCACCCACCTCAACAACCTGGCGGCGTTGTACAAGTCGCAAGGGAATTACGCGGCCGCCGAACCCCTCTACTTGGAAGCCCTGGAGATTGACCGGGAGAGCCTGCCCCCCAATCATCCCAGTTTAGCCACCCACCTCAACAACCTGGCGTTGTTGTACGAGTCGCAAGGGAAGTATGAAGAGGCGGAATTGCCCTATTTAGAGTCGCTGCTGATTAAAGTTCAAGCCCTACCCGAAGATCATCCGAGCTTAAAAATAGGTTGGGATAACGTAATCGGTTTCTACCGCACTGCCCTCGCCGCCGGACTCCCTGACAGCCGCCTCCGCCAACACCCCCTCGGCGACTCAATTCGCTCCCGCCTCTAGCCCCATCCCGTCTATTTCATGAAACTACCCAACGGCAGCGCCCAACTCGGTCATAAAACTAATGACTAAAACCACCCTGCAAAAGCCTCAAGACCTCGATCTCATTGCTCTCCTCGAAGATCGTGACACCACCCACTTTGAAACTGGACAACCCATCCGCCTGTTCAAAGGTCAAGTCGGAACCGTCGTCATGGAATATGGCGATGAAGCCCTCGAAGTCGAATTTACCAACAACGACGGTACAACCTTCGCCATGGAAACCCTCGCCCTGGATGCCGTCCTACTCCTCCATGACGAACTCCTGCAAACCCCATGAAATGCCGCCTCTAGCCCCATCCCGTCTATTTCATAAAACTACCCAACGGCAGCGCCCAACTCGGTCATAAAACTAATCGGGGTTGGTTAGTCGGTTTGACCGCGATGGATCGAGGAACAATTGCTCAGAACAACCAAGATACAGCGCCCTATTGACCCCCACAGGGGCGATCGCGCCGTTGGGGACGACCTAACCAAACTCGTCCATCAGCAGTGTGTTGCACCCCTTGCGCCTCCTGAATCGGTTGGCCCAATTGCCAAGACTCCTCAACCTGACCGCCAGACTCCTCAACCGGAGAAACCGCCTCAACTGGCGAGGCCTCAGCCCCCACCACCCCAAGCAGGGAATAGCGCCCCGCTGAAGCATCAAAGGGAGTTTCCGGTAAGCCCCCAGTTCCCGTTACCGTAAACTGTCCGGCGGCGGTGGTTCGGGTTAAACAGCTATCAGCCACCAACCGGTCCACCGGGATAAACTCACTGGCTAACTCTACCAGAGACGAGTCGAGTTGTGTGTCTGGACTGGCAATTTCCACCAAACCGCTGAACTCCGCCCCCCGTTGGGAACTGGCGGTGATATCACTCTCGTCCGTGAGGCGATCGCGAACTTCAGTCCCAAACACGCCTTGGGCCGTAATCGCTACCTGGCCTCCCGCTCCCTGCTGAGCATTGGCGGTAATATCACTATTGTCCAACGCCACCAACGTCGCCGTATCAATCTGAATGTTCCCCCCCGTCGCGGACAAGAGCGCATTCGTAGACACCGAACTGCGATTCAACAGCCGCACATCCTCGGCTAACAAGCGAATATTCCCTCCTACATCTGACGCTGTTTCCGCCACCAAACGCCCTTGATTATTCAACTCCAAGCGAGCCGCCTCCAAGGTCAAATTTCCTCCTCGCTCCCCCTCTCCGACACTGCTAACCACCAACTGCGCCCCATTCTCCACTCGCAACAACGGCGTCACCACCGTGACATCTCCCGCCGCACCCAGCACATCTGCTTCTGAGGAGGGAATCGGCGACGGGAGCCGTTCTAGGGTCGAATCCGATCGCAACCCACTGCGTAGCAAAACCGGTTCCCCCTCGGCATTCGTCGTCATGACACCCCCCGAAATTAGAGCCGACTCAGAGGCCCGAACCGTCAAACGTCCTGCTGCACCACTATCCGAGGTCGAAGTGACGATTTCTGCCCCATCTCGCAAGATAAAATGACCCGTTGTAATCTCAATATCTCCCGCCGCACCACTACTCTCACTGCGACTGGCGATATTCGTGGGATTATTCCCCACCGCACTCAAACCACTCAACTCAACGCGATCGCCGGCCCGAATCACAATCGTACCCGCTTGAGCCGTCCCAAACGTCACCGTCCCAATAGAACCCCCATCTCCTAAAATGACTTGGCGAGCGTCGAGATTAATCGTTCCCGCACGGGTTGTCGCCTCTTGAAAGGCATTCGAGCCAATCCCCGAGTTAAAGAGTCCATTGGGGGTTGTCCCGAAAATCTCGATGGTATCGCGGGCTTGTAGATTAACGGTTCCGCCATCGCCCCCGGCAAAGGTAGAGCCAAAAATTCCGCCCCCGTCATTGATAAAAATATTCTCAGCTCGAAGATTGACCCGACCGGCATTGCCATTACCCTGGGTTTGGGCAATTAACTGAGCGCCTTGCAACGATAAAGACTCGGCAATCTCAGCATTGATAATTCCTCCTTGGCCATCACTTACTGTGGAAGTTGAGATAAAGGCAGCATTGGTTAGAGTGAGTGAGTTGGCCGATATATTAATATCTCCCGCCGGCCCATCCGCGAAGGCCATCGCATATAGGCCAATACCGAGCTGTTGGGGATTTTCAATGATATCGAGAGCAAACAGTCTTTCTAGGCTTCCTT
>CAZXWM010000199.1:4079-7558 GCA_964644215.1 uncultured Phormidium sp. | reverse complement strand
CTTCTCCCCTCTTGCCTCTTGCCTCTTGCCTCTTGCCTTCTTCTCTTCTTCCCCCCATGTCTCCCAAATCTCTCGGCGTATCGCCCCAACTCTACGACTATCTCCTCAACACCTCCCTACGGGAGAACCCCGTTTTGCAACAATTGCGGCAGGAAACGGCCCAATTACCCGCCGCGCGGATGCAAATCGCCCCGGAACAGGGGCAGTTTATGGCGTTGCTGGTGCAGCTTTTGGGGGCGCGGAAAACCTTGGAAATTGGTACGTTTACCGGCTATAGTGCTTTGGTGGTTGCCTTAGCTTTGCCACCGGATGGGATTGTGGTGACTTGTGATATTGATGAAACGATGACAGCGATCGCCCGTCGCTATTGGCAACAAGCCGATGTAGCCGACAAGATTCAGCTACACCTCGCCCCCGCTTTAGATACCCTGGAACAGTTACTTGAATCTGGACAAGAGGAGAGTTTTGATTTTGCCTTTATCGATGCCGATAAGCGTAACTATCCTCACTATTACGAGACATCTCTGCAACTGGTGCGATCGGGGGGCTTGATTGCGATCGATAATGTTCTCTGGTCCGGGCGTGTGGCCGATGAAACCGTCACCGACACACGAACTGAGGCGATTCGGGAGTTTAACCGCCAGCTTCATCACGACGATCGCATCACCCTAAGTCTCGTTCCCATTGCTGACGGCTTGACGTTGGCGTTGAAGCGTTAACTGGCGTACTTTTTCTTCTCGGCGGCGGCGTTTCTCGTCGCTAAGATGTTCGTAGCAATGGGGGCAAGAGATACCCCAGCTATAATAAGGCGACTCTCGTTCTTTGGCGGAAACGGGATGGCCACATCCGAGACAAAGTTCATAGTTTCCCCGTTTTAAGCCATGTTGAACGGCGACACGCTCATCGAAGACAAAGCAGTCTCCGTCCCATAAACTCTCTGCTTCGGGGATATCTTCGAGGTATTTCAAAATTCCACCTTTGAGGTGATAGACCTCTTGGAAGCCTTGTTTTAACAGGTAAGAAGTTGCTTTTTCGCAACGAATGCCACCGGTGCAAAACATGGCGACTTTGGGAGTTTTTTTAGGGTCTAGGTTTTCTTGAATATAGTCAGGAAACTCGGTAAATGATGAGGTTTGGGGATTTTTTGCGCCCTTGAATGTCCCGATTTCGACTTCAAAGTTGTTGCGAGTGTCGATGACGGTGACATCGGGATTGGAGATGAGTTGATTCCACTCAGCCGCTTCAACGTAAGTTCCTACGGTTTCCTGGGGGTTGATATCCTCTTGTCTGAAGGTGACAATTTCGGGTTTGATACGGACTTTGAAGCGTTGGAAGGGAGGAGTTTGGTTTTGAGACTCTTTGTATTCCAACTTGTCTAAGCCCTGAAATTGGGGCATTTGACGCAGTTGGGCCATGAACTCATTCATCGCCGTTCGGGTTCCGGCTAGGGTGGCGTTGAGGCCTTCGGGGGCGAGAATCAGGGTTCCTTTGAGGTGATGGGCCTGGCCGAGATGCAAGAGATGCGATCGCAGTCTCTCAAGTTGTTCGAGGGGTGTGAATTGGTAGAAACTGGCGACAATAATGGACATGAGACGGGCAAAAACGGGAACGATGAGCAAACGAGGAGGAAAGAGGACAGCGGCGATCGCGCCTCTCTTCTATTAGAATACAGGGTACAACTCTCCCGGTCAGATGTTCTGTTTAATGACTGTGCCATCACTACCCTCGATTCCCTATTCTGACAATAGCCTCAACCGCGCCCGTCGCGCCCTGCGTTGCGCCCCCTTTACCCTGAAACTCTATCAGGATTTTCAGAAACAAGGGATTTTCCTAGACAAGATTGTCGGCCAGACGGGAGTTGATGAAGGCTATACCCTAAATCCCCTAGGAGAACTTGCCGTCGAGAACGATCTATTATGGCTGATTAACGTGGGCGTGTTGCGGCGAGAAGTGGATGGCCAGGGAATTACCGATAGTTTTCGTTTAACCCCGTTAGGGCGAGTCTTAGTGGCGGAGTGGGCCGCCCATGAAGCGACTTGGAAGGATGAACTCAGCCTCGGCGATCGCCTCGCCAATCGTCTCCGTCGCTGGTTGAGATTGCCCATTTGAGGCAGGTTTGGAGGCAAAAACCACAAAAAAACCCCGGCGGTGTGTAATCGCCGGGGTTGAATCATCAGGGTGCATCTACCTGTCTTTTTCTTTCGTCAGCCCTGGACTGATTCCGGAGAATTTGCCAAAATCCTGCAAATTGTTCCACAGTTTCAGTCTGGCGAGAACTCTATATCACAAAATTTAGTATTTGTCAAGATTCAATGCTCCATGTCCTCATCTTTCAACGCTTCTTGATACTCAGTATGTTGCATTAAGCGGCGTTTGTAGCGTTCCTCGCGATGCCAACGATACCAAGCCGAGGAACTGCGAATCGCTAACCACAAGAGTAATAGGGCAATCAATCCCCCCTGTTGCGGGGCATCGAAGGCAAATAATACTAAGAGAACTGATAGGGCATCTTGCACCCAAATCGCCCAGAGAGGCAGGCCTCGTAAGCGGAAAAACCAGCCCGTTTGCACCAATTGTAAGACCAAGGCCAGCAAACCGCCGACAATGCCAATCACGCCAACTTGCCAATCTTCAATGTCCGCGAGTTGGGCCACGGCCATACCGACAATGGCCCCGGCGATGGGGGAGAACACCAGTTGAATCAGTTGTAACACCCGTTGGCCGAGCAGTTGTTTAGAAGCAAAGAGTTCACAAAAAGACCAAGCGGCTAAAACTCCCACAACAACAGAGGGAGAAAAGTTAGACAAAATTGGCACATCTGACCAAAGATTGGTTTTGACTAAGCCAACCATCAGCAGTGGTAGGCCAATCCTTAGTCCAGCCGCAGCAGATGCAGACAATGCGGCGAGAATTTCGACCATATTTGATATTCCAAGTGCGATCGCCTCAGTGTCGTAGAACCCGTCACCAAGTGTCTGCTACCTCCGTAGTTGTGACGGGGCAGACTCTCTCTAGTGTACGAAGAATGGCCAAACTTAACCGGAGCGATCGCCCCGTGAGGCAAACCTGAGGTTAAATGATTTTTTCGAGGCCGTACACCAGAGAGGTCAGTTGAGTGACTTGGCGAATCGACAGGAGAACACCGGGCATATAACAGGCGCGATCGCTCGTATCATGGCGTAGAGTATACACCTGGCCCGCTGCCCCAAAAATAACCTCCTGGTGGGCAATCAGTCCCGGAAGCCGCACACTATGAATGCGGATATTTTCTTTCCCCACACTCCCTCGCGCCCCTTGGAGCTTTTCTTCTTCCTCCACAGCCGCCGGATTATAGGTTTTGCCTAACTCTCCCAGCATTTCAGCAGTTTTAATCGCCGTTCCCGAGGGCGCATCGACCTTATGCCGGTGATGCGCTTCGATGATCTCGATATCGGCGTCATCGCCCACGACCCGAGCCGCCAATTCCAACAGCTTGAAGC
>CAZXWM010000199.1:2589-4069 GCA_964644215.1 uncultured Phormidium sp. | reverse complement strand
TTCCCGAGGGCGCATCGGCTTTCTGATTATGATGGAGTTCAATAATCTCGACATGGTCAAAGTATTTCGAGGCTTGAATGGCTGCCTGCTGCATCAAGACCACCCCAATCGAGAAATTGGGGATAATCAGACAGCCAGTGCTGGCTTTCTCGGCAAATTCCCCTAACTCTTGGATCTGTTCAGGAGTCAGGCCCGTGGTTCCCACAAGCGGGCGCACTCCATAGGCGATCGCCGCCCGGATATTCTCATAAACCCCACTCGGATGAGTGAAATCCACCATCACCCCTTGAGTTTGCTCCTGGGTAGCCATCACCAAGGTACTTTGCAAATCCGTGAGAATCGGCACTTCCAACGGACCACAGCCGGCCACCTCACCCACATCCTGGCCCGCCACATTGGGGTTTGTATCTACCGCCCCGAGGAGCAGCATATCGTCGGCTTGGGCAACGGCTTTGACGACTTCGCGGCCCATTTTTCCGGCAGCACCGTTGACAACAACAGGAATGGGGGATTGACTGGCCATAAGGTTTCGAGAATGTGACGGTCGAACTACCTCAGCATTCTCACATTTTGCAGACCCTCCCGGCAAGCGCCCTGGAGATGGCCTAAAAAAAGACCCCCAATGCTATCTTGGGGGCGTTGATTCATTCAGTCATGATCTAACGTTGTCGCGAATCTCCCCGCTGGAGATTATACGTCGTCAGACTTGCGGCGTAGGAAGCGAGAGGCGAGGGCAACAGAACCTAAACCGAGAAGGGCAGCGGGTTCGGGAACTGGGGTAGGAGTGGGTTCATCATTCCCGCCATTACCCGTACCGGTGGTCCAGACGGTGAGGTGAGATAAACCCGCACCACGTCGGCCATTACCTTTAAGGAGATCATCATTATCCCAATCTCCCGCCATCGTCTGGCTATCGGAGAGATAGCTGCTGAAGCTATTGCCGCCTTTAAGCACAAACATCACTGACTCGTAGTCATCAAACTTAAAGTCCTCAGAGAGTTCCCAGCTTCCAGCGCCATCATCTCCGGGGTTATCCAACTTCACCTGCAAGGGGCCGGTTGTGCCACTGCTATCGTCAACTTTAAAGCGTTCTGTCCAGCCAGTTTTGCCGAATAACTGAGTCTGATCGGTAATGGTGTTGGAATCATTACCATTATAGATGCCTTCACAGTCCGTGGTACCGGTGAAGTTGGCGACGTTACAAGACATCCCGGTGGCCGATAGCTGCGCACTGGCTCCTTCAACACCAAGGGTTAAGGAGGCGACGGCGGCAACAGAGAGGCTGATCCAGCCAGATTTAGAAAATTTCATTGTGAATGGCTCCATTCTAAATAGTTTAGGTTTAGAAAGCGAACCGAGTTCTGGGTCGTCGCCTTCAGTCAGGTGGTGCTTTTGCCCACATTCCTATCTTAAGAGGTTCAGCCGCAAATGTCTCCTGCTGACAGCCGAGTTCATCAAAACTTCATCATCTAAACTCTGT
>CAZXWM010000199.1:1695-2579 GCA_964644215.1 uncultured Phormidium sp. | reverse complement strand
ACTCTGTGGCTTTACCTAAGCTTCACAAAAAAGACACAATTCTCAACTTACTTAGGTAAATCAAGGTATCTCTTGCCAGGAGAACGATTCAAGGATTCAGGGGCGGGTCTCCCTAGGGGGCTAGACCCCGGAATATCGAGGCGATCGCCCCTGACAACCTCCGTAAAAGTACGCAGGTTGGGCTTCCGTGCTTTTACGGATATACGTTCGTGGTTTTTACGGAAAAAATAAAAACATCTTGGATAAGAACTGTTCCAAGATGTTTCTAATGGCATTCACAATTAAGTTGACTTGAACCCTTAAGAACGGGTTCCCAATTTAAACGATTCCACCTCGAAAACCGGCCCCATAGCCGCGAGGGTCATCACATCTTCACGAATCTTTCCCTCTAAGGTCACAGCCTGATCCTGCTGTAATACCTCCGAGGGGGTACTTTCATGGAGTTCATAGATCTTGCCGTTCTCAGTTTCGAGAGTCCAGGCCCCCGTCCCCATAACAACGTGTTTGACAACTCCTTTCAGTTTCATGCCGTAATTCCTCCAGGTTTTGCAGCGAGTCGGGCCAGCAGCCAACAGGCGATCGCATTGGCGGCCAAGAAACCTCGCGCCAGCCAGCCGCTTCCCAGCCAGACCAACTCAGGATCAACCATAGCACTGACCGCTAAACAACTAGCCACACCGAGGGTTGCACCAATAGCCCACCACTTCCGTTGTGCATGACCCAACAACAGCACTAAGAGTACCCCAGGAATCAAAACACTGGCAAAAATGGGGTTCAAGGCGGGATTTCCCTGAACAGCGGTTCCTAACTCCGGTAGGGAACTCCCCGCTAACCGTAGGGGCCATTGGGGCAAATCAAAGATATAGAAGCTACGGAGAATGAAG
>CAZXWM010000199.1:0-1685 GCA_964644215.1 uncultured Phormidium sp. | reverse complement strand
CTAAGCCAGTCGCTAGATTCCAATTCCAGCGGAAGGGGAAGTAATTGCGTAACAACCAAGCCAGGAGGTAGGATCCAATCACCATGGCAACTTTGGGAATCAGGGCAATGGTTCCGCCATCAATCCAAAAGCGGGGGTTCAGATAGCCGTTATCCCGTAACCAACGGAAAAAGTCGCGGAAATTGAGTTGGCCTTTCACCGCTAACTGTACCGCTGAAGCCGCATCGAGATGACCGGCGCCAAAATGGTTAAAACTATCTTCGTCTACCGGACGGGCCGACTCCTTGAGGATTTGCATCACTTCATCGGGACTTTCAACACCGGTGGCTTTGACTAAGGCGGCTACCGCTGCCACATGAGGCGAGGCCATGCTAGTCCCCTGGAAGGCCGCAAACACCGCTGAACCATCTTGGGGGTTGAGGGTATGTTGCAGAATCCCCCCGGTTTCCCCGTTGCGAGTATCACCCCCAGGGGCGGAAATATCCACGCCAGCGCCAAAGTTGGAGTAGGGGGCTTTATCTCCGGCGGCGTTACTGGCGGCCACACCTAAGACGCGGGGATAACGAGCGGGATAGCCAGCACTGTTTTGATTGGCATTTCCGGCGGCGGCGATAATCACCACTCCTTTGTCATAGGCGTAGTCGATCGCCTGGCGCATCAGGTGACTCTCACCACTTCCACCTAAACTGAGGTTGATAACATCGGCATCATGGTCGGCAGCAAAGCGGATGGCCTCAGCAATATCACTCACCGTACCGCCCCCTTGCTTACTGAGAACTTTCAGGGGCATCAGTTTGGCGTGATGGGCAATTCCGGCCACGCCGAACTCATTGTCGGTGGTTTGGGCGATGGTTCCGGCCACATGGGTTCCATGGCCATTGTCGTCATCGGCGGAGACTCGGTCATTGACAAAATCGTAGCCTTCGACGAACTCTGTCTCCTCTAAGTCGGGAACTTTGAGAATCCCGGTATCAATGACCGCCACAATGACATCATCGCCGGTACTGTCGGGCCAAGCGCCTTCGACGTTAATGGCTTTGAGGTTCCATTGTTTGGAATACAGGGGGTCATTGGGATAGGCTTTGGCCAGTCCCGGATGTCCCGTTCCGTCAAATCGTGACTGAATTTGCATCTCGGGAACCCCATAGAGGTAGTTGGGTTCGGCGAACTGCAAGTAGGGACGGAATTGGCGGCGAAGGTCTTGTAAGACGTCGCGATCGCCTTCGACAATATAAATATGCTCCTGCTGGGAAAATTCGCTATTGAGACGGGGGCTGAGGTCGAACTGTTGCGACATTTCCTCTAACTGCTGGCTCACGTCAGCCGCAGAGAGATCATCACGGAAGTTGAGAATCAGCGAATCATAGGTTCCCTGATTCGCCAGTCCCGAAAACGTCGCTAACGCCCACCCCAAGCCCAGGAAAAATAGGCAAGTGAGTAGAAAGTTTTTCATGGTTTTGACTGATTTTGGTTAAACAAACAACGGAATCGCGGCTCGCTGGGAGCGGTTGAACCCCTCGCAGCGGTTGTCCGGTGCCAGTCTGTTGGAATCTCTGTCTTCCTACGATAACGCATCGCGAGTTTGCCCTGGAGGGGGGACAATAGAGATCGATAGAGACAGAGCGTTATTGACAATTATGGAACGCGGTTTAATTTGGTTGCCCTTGCTGGTGTTGTTTTTTGGC
>CAZXWM010000198.1:0-7571 GCA_964644215.1 uncultured Phormidium sp. | reverse complement strand
GCAATTAAGGCGGGGTTGGTGTTTCCCTGACGTAGAGCGGCGATGAAGTCTCGGGGAGGGGGGGCGATGGCGACTTGCTTCTGTAACTCTCGCAAGGGCATATAAAGGCGAAGTTTGGCGACTTCGGTTTCTTTGTGCCACACAATCTCCTCTAGGATATTGGCCGGTTCGGCATCGGGAATCGGCACTTGATATTGACAACCCTCGGTTTTGACGGGGGGATTGGGGGAGCGACGGCGAATTCTAACCATGAAGATAGGGAACTTCGGAACTTCGGAACAGTTACCAGAACCCTTATGGTATCAGGTTTTAGCGCTGAGCAGCCCAATCACCAGAAACGAGTGATGGTTTCAAAGGGACGATGGTATGCGGATTCGGGATCTAATTCTGACGAGCCAAATCTTTATACCGCTGACGGCGGCTTAATTGACATCAGGCAGGTGATATCGCCGCCGCTCAAACCACCAACCGAGGACTGTACAGGAGAGAACGACTAAGGGCAATGAAACGGCAAAACGAATGGCGGTAAAGCGCCATCCTAGAAATGAAGCTTCGAATAGCATCATTGGGACTCGACAAATTCCCGCTGCTGAGAGAAACGTGAGTACAACGCTCAATTTTGCTCGTTTTAAATGTAAGGCATGGGCGACGGGAAGGGCAATATGAAGACCACCGACCGTCGTTCCAGCGAGTAGAATTGCCCAGATGTAGGATAAAAAACTTGAGCCTCGACCCAGGTGCTTTTCAATGGTCTCGGTTTTGATCCAGACATCGAATAGTCCAGTCAGAATGAAAACGGGCGGGAGAACTTGAAGCATTTGCCAAAAAAATGACAGGAAGTTTTGTCCGATCGCCTGTCCGGGGGCAAATCCGGCCGAGATCCCGCTGAACACAACAATGGCGAATAATGTGCCAATTCCCACAACCCAGAGATGCTGCTGCAAGGCTTTGACGATTTTCATGGCAACTCTCCAAATAAGAAACCCGTGGCGATCGCCACTACGATCGCGATCGCGAAACTGGTGGCATTTCGCCAGAGTGCTAACTGAGTGCCTAGGTATTTTCTTTCCAAAGGAAAAGTGGCAACTCCCACCATCATCAAAGTGGTTGAAAATGCAGAAAGAACCATGTAAAGCGCCCCCAGGTTCAGCAAGATGCCGCACAGAGGAAAAGCGATGAATCCGGGCATAATGGAAACGGAGCCTAAGCCAATGGCACCCATCATGGCAACCCATTTGTTGTCACGAGTTAATACCTGTACCAGGAGTGGTTCTGGAATGATATAGAGCGCGATCGAAATCAGCATGAGCATCCCGATAAATTCGGGCGCAATTTTCGAAAATCGGCGCCAGGCAATTTTTAGGGCAGATTTTGTCTTTTTGGGACTGGCTAAGAGAGAAAAACCCAGAACCAATCCCGTAAAAATGTAGAGGATTAACATGGTTTGATGTTTATGGATTATTGCTTAGAGCGGATTCGCCCAGGGAGTCCCGCATTGCCTGAAATTCAGTAATTTTCGGTCTTTATCAGATTTTATGGTCCCCGTTCTCCTAATAATCCTCTTAGTCCGAATTCGAGGCATTTCGGGAGCTACTACAGCAAAAAAGCGCGAGAAACAAAGTAACAGCTTCTCGCGCAGGATTTAGGTTTGAGGGTGAGACTTAGCGAGGGCGTTACCACGCAACAGGCTACCAATGGTTTTAGCTGTGATTTTCATCTGCACCAGAGGATTGGCGGGGACAACGGTTTTATACAGATAGCTGTCAAAGGTGAGCTTCTGCACATCCTTGTCATCGCACATTTCCACAAACGCTTCGCGAGTGGCATCGGTGCGATAGAACACCCGTTGCAGCAGATCTAACACCAAGTAGGTCATGCCATACTGTTTATCCCAGCGTTTAATGTAGAGTTTCAAGTCATCTTCCGTGGGCAGTTTTTGACCAGCGTTGGTGGTTTCGACGAGGGTTTCAGCACACATCCGGGCCGATTTCGCCGCGAAGTAGATCCCTTCTCCCGAGGATTTGGTCACGGTTCCGGCGGCATCACCGACGAGAGCGACCCGGCCACGAACCCGACGGGGACGGGGATGCTCGGGAATGGGGTGAGCTTCAACTTTGATAATCTCCCCACCTTCGAGACGACGCGCGGCCCGAGAGCGAATCCCCGCTTGGAGTTTCTTGATTTTGGCTTGGTTGACGCGCATGGTTCCGGTTCCTACGGCCACGTGGTCGTATTTGGGGAACACCCAAGCGTAAAAGTCGGGGGAAACGTCGTCACCGACGTACATTTCCGCCAAGTCGTTGTAGTAGGCCATTTTGTCTTCGGGCAAGCGAATCCGCTCTTGGAAGGCAATGGCGTAGTTATAGTCTCCGGCTTCGATGGCTTTGGCGACGCGAGAGTTCGCACCATCGGCACCGATAACGACATCCACTTTCAGGGTTTTGTTTTCCCCGGTGAGGCTACCGTCGGAGTGATCGGCATAGTGGATGACGTAGGGAGCGGTGTCGCTCGTGGGAATTTCGAGTTTATGAACAGTCCCGTTGATCAGAGTCGCTCCGAGTTTTTCGGCGCGATCGCGTAAAAAGCCGTCGAGAACTTCTCGGCGGCACATTCCAATATATTCGTCTTGTTTGACAATACGGATGTCCACCTCGCGGTTGGAGGGGGAAATCATTTTCATGTTGCGAACCCGACGGTCCACAATCTCTGGGGGGATGTCAAATTCACTGACCATACACAGAGGAATGGCTCCTCCACAAGGCTTGGCGTTATCCAACTTGCGCTCGAACAAGTAGGTTTCGATGCCTGCCTTCGCCAATGTTTCGGCGGCAGATGATCCAGCCGGTCCAGAACCAACAACAGCAACCCGAATGCCCAAAGTTCTTCTCCTATACATCGCTTACGTCTATCTGATGCTGAATCCTAGCATGGCACTCGGATCTGTGAACGGGAGTTCCCTGAAGTTGTGACGGAATGAAACAGATTGTAATAATTTGCAACGAAACCAGCTCGCGATTGGGGCAATTTGACCCCTTGTCCTGCCCTTAACCCCTGACGCTCTCTAAATTTATCTTTAATTTTATTAAAATTTATTGCTTTTTTGAGTAAATTATGGTAACAAAACTGGCTAGTAACCCTTGAGAATGGTTCGCCAGTTAAGATTGAGGCGTACGATTAAGACCGAATCGAGTCACAGCGCCAGCAACGGTGCGATCGCCTGTTAATTTATTCATTATTCATTACTATTTATGTCACTTCCGACCTGGTTCACGATTCCCCTGGTCATGATTGTTCTAGGCGTTGGCTGCAACCGCCTATTATCGGCGGGTAATTTACGGTGGTTTAATCGCCTTCAACGACCGGATTGGTTGACGTTTGAGCGCTTAATTCCCCTGATTTGGACGATTGTTTTTATTGGTGTGGGCTGGTCGGCTGTTTTGGTGTGGAATCAGACCCCAGACTCTCTCAATCGCTGGCTATTGCTGGGATACTACCTGGTTCTGGAAGTCGTGACCCTATCCTATACCCCGATTATGTGCCGATTAGAGAGTTTGCGTGCGGGAACTCTCATCGGGGCCACAGGCTTTATGTTGGCGCTTCTGTTGGCGATCGCCATCCAACCCCAGTCTCTGACGGCTACACGACTCCTGTTGCCCTATTTGCTCTGGAGTCCCATCGGCACCTATACCACTTGGGCAATGATACAATTGAACCCTAGCGAGGCTTAACGGCGATCGCCACAGCTATTCCCAGCTTGCCCTATGATTCCTGATATCGATTCTGTTGACATCGCGCATTTGGCCTCAGGAGATACTCTAGCCATTCAGGTTTATAAATTTCGCGGCGCGACTCCAGGGAAAAAAGCCTACTTACAAGCCAACTTACATGGTGCAGAACTGTCAGGAAATGCGGTTATCTACCAACTGATTCAGTTTTTGTGTGAACTCGATCCTTGCCAACTCCAGGGAGAGATTTGGCTAGTTCCCACCTGTAATCCGTTCGCCACCAATCAGCGATCGCACCACTACGCCAGCGGTCGCTATAATCCCTATACAGGAACCGATTGGAATCGTATTTTTTGGGATTATGAAAAAGACCTAGAGAATCAGAAGCGCTCCTCAATTGCGGAATTTGCTAAAACTCAACTTCACCTTAACTATCAACAAATCCAAACCAACTTTCGCCAACAAATTATTGGTCGCTTTCAGGAGCGAAAACAGGCAGAAAACAGAGCTTCGGGACTTCCTTTTGAAGACCACTATCGCTACCAACTCCAATCACTATGTTTAGATGCAAACTATATCTTAGACTTACATAGTAGCACCAATCAATCCTTTGACTATCTTTACTGTTTTCAGGGGCGAGAAGCAAGCGCCAAATACTTCTTACTCAACACCGCCATCCTCCTCGATTGCTATGACGGCGATGCCTTTGACGAAGCATTTATGAAACCCTGGTTAAGCCTAGAAAAACAGTTAGAAAACTTAGGGAAAGTTGTTAAATTTGACTTAGAAGCTTGGACAATAGAACTCGGGTCTGGAATGCAAATCAACCCCGATTCCGTCTATCGTGGCGTTCGAGGCGTTAAAAATTACTTAGTCAGCAAAGGGATGTTAGATATCCAACGGTTTCCCCTCATTCAAACCGCCTCGAAAACCGTGCAATTTTTCCCAAAAAGCAAAACACAAAAATACTATGCCAAACAAGGAGGCGTGATTCAATCTCGTGTGATGTTAGGAACTTGCATTGAGGCTGGACAACTCCTCTATCAACTTCTCGTCTTCAACCGAGAAGGAGATCTTCCCCAACTCCTCGACTGTCACGCCGAAGAGTCGGGACTGGTCTATGACCTGTCTAGCAACGCCTCGGTCAACCAAGGCGAGTACATTCTCGAAGTGCTAACCCAGCCCAATCCGACTTAAGAGACAGGGCTATTTATTCGATAACACGGCTTTTGGATAGGCAATTCGTTTGTGATTAAACTGTTGCCAAACTTGCACAAAAATATCGGCAATTTTTCCCATTTCCGCCCGAGTTAAGCCCGAGTCAACTAACTGATTATCCTGCCAGCGAGCGCGAAGAATCTTATTCACCATCGAGAGAGCATCATCGGGGGTGGCATCCTTGAGCGATCGCAGCGCCGCTTCACAGGAATCTGCTAACATGACAATCCCCGTTTCTCGCGATTGCGGAATCGGACCATCATAACGAAAATCAGCATCATTGACCTCACGACGATTACTATGTTTTGCCTGATAATAAAAATAGGCAATTAACATCGTTCCTTGATGTTCCGGGATAAAAGCCTGAATGGCTTTGGGAAGACGGCTTTTACGAGCCATGACTAATCCTTGAGTCACGTGCTTTTTAATAATCGCGGCACTTTTCCAGGGATCATTGATGCGATCGTGCTTATTCGGACCCCCCATCTGATTTTCCACAAATCCCTGAGGGTCGTGCATCTTACCAATATCATGATAGAGAGTGCCGGCTCGCACCAACTCCACATTACAGCCGAGGGCTTTCGCCGCAGACTCCGCCAACGTGGCCACAAATAACGTATGTTGAAAGGTTCCCGGTGCTTCAGCCGCCAGGCGTTTGAGCAATGGCCGATTCGGATTAGACAGTTCCGCCAAGCGAATGGGAGTGACCAAATCAAATAAATGTTCCAAATAGGGACTGACCCCAAGCACCACCACACTCCAGCCAACCCCCCAGAGTCCCTGAATCAGAGCCGTCTCCAGTAACAACGACCATAACGGTCCGGTTGTCCCCTGTAACAGTAGAATGATCACCGTGATGAGGAAGAAGCTGGCCCCTTGAGCGAAGCCGTCCCGCCATTACTCCACCAATCGCGCCACTAATCGCCCCAGCAATCAGATAGCCCAACTCAATCTCCAAGCCAATGGGCATAATCAGACTCAACAGGGCCACCACCGTCACCCCCATCCAGGAGCCATAAAAACTGCCCACCGCCAAACCAATCGCCGGAAAACTCGTCGTCGGCACACCAAACAGAACCATCACCGGCGCACTGAGACTTAATAAGAGAATCAGCAGGCGATCGCCATTACAAATCTTCGGATGAACCCGTCGCTCAACAACCCCATAGAGAGACACCGCCACAAACACCGTCCCCCCAAACGCAATCCAGCCAATCCAATTCACCGGATCTCGGCGCACCAAATCAAAATGATCCAGCAGCACAAACTGACGCTGACTAATCACCTCCCCCGCTTCGACAATCACCTCTCCCGCTTCGACAGACAGACGCACCGGCTCCTGAGCCTCAGCCGCCGACTCAGCCTGTTCGCGGGTGCGATCGGGGTCCGTCACCAAATTCGCTTCCAAGGCGCTCATCAATAGAGTGCTCATCAAATGACGAATCCGAGCATCCGGGAGCGCCAACGACAGTTGCATCTCCACCGAATCCTGCAACATCGTCGGCGGAACCCCAGGTGCAATTCCCTGAGCCAACATTTGTCGTCCCACCTGTAACGTGGTGTTACGAGTTTGCTGCCAATCCTCCGCCGACAAATTGAGCAGAGTATTCGTATACACCGGCTCGCCATTGGGGTAGGACACCTCAGACAACTGTTCTAAGGCTTGAGCATACTGCTCCCGAGCCATCTCAATCGCCGTCATCACCCCCTCAACGCCCTCCTCATCCAACTGTTGAGAGGCCACGAGGAGTTGTTCGATCGCCTGATTCATCGGACTCGTCTGACTCTGCAACAGATCCGACAGCACCTGAGACGCTCCATTCACCGCCCCCAGACGACTCGCCTGTAACATCTGTTCGCGGCGAGTTGCCCCCTCATTCTCCTCAGAGGCGGCCATCTCTGCCGATTCGGCCTCCAACTCCGACAGCGGTTCCTCCGTCGCGTCTCGAGTCCGGTCAACTCTAGCATCAACCCTCTCCTCAAGCTGCCGTGACAGCGTCCATTGAATCGCGCGCCATTCCCAACTCGACGCATTACGAAGATAGCGTTGTACCTCCCGAGATAGAAGCCCCGTATCCACATAGGGGAACTCTCCCACCGCTTCGCGGAGACGATTCCCCTGCTCAAGATAGCGTTTCACCTCGCTCAAGACCTCCTGATTAATCACCGGATCGCCCATCAGCACCGGAGACGCTCCCAAGCGAGCATTACGGCGACGTTCCTCAGTTGTTCTGAGATCTTCAACCTGATCCGATCTCGGCGCTACCAGTGTTTCCGGCGCACGGCTGCCCACATCGAGTTTCGGTTGATTATAGAAACGCTGCCCCAACGCACCCGTTAAACAAAAAACAGCAACCACCGTAGACACCGAGCCTGACATATTCACCCGACGAGGGGCAGCACCTGACGCGTTTCGAGGAGCAACCGACGAGTGTCGAGTCATCGAATCCCTTGGAGTGCGACCATCGCGCCAGTGATGCCACTTACGCTCAATACGCCGAGTCAAAAATTGGAATGTCTTCATAAGGGAAATCGGCTGAGTGAGACTCGGAAAACCTCACGTAAACCTCTTGCTTGCGTGGAAGCCCCGTGTCTTTAGACCGGGGAGAAAACGGGACAGGGGGACTT
>CAZXWM010000197.1:0-7599 GCA_964644215.1 uncultured Phormidium sp. | reverse complement strand
TCCGTCGGGATTGGCACCATCGCCGCTGGGGTGGCCAAAGCCAACGCCGATGTCATCCAAATTTCGGGTCATGACGGCGGAACCGGCGCCTCTCCCCTGAGTTCGATTAAACACGCCGGCAGTCCCTGGGAATTGGGCCTGACGGAAGTCCATCGCGTCCTCATGGAAAATCAACTCCGAGAACGAGTCACCCTGCGCACTGATGGCGGAATCCGCTCCGGTTGGGATGTGGTTATGGCCGCTCTCATGGGCGCTCAGGAATATGGCTTCGGCACCATTGCTATGATTGCCGAAGGCTGCATTATGGCGCGGGTGTGCCACATGAATAGCTGCCCCGTCGGTGTGACCACTCAGCGCGAAGACCTGCGCAAACGCTTCCCTGGGATTCCCGAAAATGTCGTCAACTTCTTTATGTTTGTCGCCCAAGAAGTGCGATCGCTCCTCGCTCGCCTCGGCTATCGCTCTCTCAACGACCTCATTGGTCGCTCCGACCTCCTCAAAGTCCGTCAAGAAGTGCAATTGAGCAAACCTCAGTCCATCGACCTCAAATGCTTGACTGACTTACCTCAAGCCGAGAATCATGACTGGGCCAATCCCCAACCCGTTCACAGCAACGGTCCGGTATTGGATGAGCAGATTTTGGCCGATCCCGACATCGCCAACGCCATTCAAAACCAAGGTTGCGTCAGCAAAACCGTTGAGATTGTCAACACCGATCGCTGTGTAGGAGCGCGCATCGCCGGCGTCATCGCCAAGCAATACGGCAACAGCGGCTTTGAAGGACAATTAGATCTCACCTTTACCGGTAGTGCCGGTCAAAGTTTCGGGGCCTTTAATCTACCGGGTATGCTATTGACCCTAGAAGGAGAAGCCAACGACTATGTCGGCAAAGGAATGCATGGAGGTCAGTTGTGCATCAAACCCGCATCTGGAGCCACCTTTGACCCCGCAGAAAACGTCATCCTCGGCAACACCTGTCTCTACGGCTCCACTGGTGGCATCTTGTTCGCTCAAGGCTCGGCCGGAGAACGATTTGCCGTCCGCAACTCTAAAGGCCAAGCTGTCATTGAAGGTGCCGGCGACCACTGTTGTGAATATATGACTGGTGGTGTCGTCGTTGTACTCGGTCCCGTTGGCCGCAACGTCGGCGCCGGAATGACCGGTGGCTTAGCCTACTTCCTCGATGAAGATGGCAAGTTCCCCGCCAAAGTCAACCCGGAAATTGTCAAGATTCAGCGGGTTTCGACTCCAGCCGGTGAGGAGCAGTTGCAGTCTCTGATTCAGGCTCACGCCGATCGCGGTAGTGCCAAGGCTCAACGGATTCTGCAGAACTGGTCAACTTATCTACCTCAGTTTTGGCAGGTGGTTCCTCCGAGTGAGTCCGATTCTCCTCAAGTGACTGAAGCGAAAGCCTTTGCCAACGCCTAGTTGAGTGAGTCCCTCGGTTAACCCCGTTAGCTGATTCTATGGGCTAACTCTAATTCCCAAAACCCCCCTGCTGATGACAGGGGGGTTTTTTCGCAAATGAAGTAGTAATACGGAATCCATAGACCCTATCTATTTCCTCGTGACTTCCCCCCTATTTCCTCGTGACTTGGCTCTGCCAAGTCATGCTCTGCTGGAGGCTCTGCCTCCCGAGTAGGCGGCAGAGCCGCCCAGAAGTCCGTGTCACGGCTAGAGCCATGACACGAGCGGTAATAGGATTCCCTGTTCCCTGTTCCCTGTTCCCTGTTCCCTGTTCCCTTTCCGCTACAATATAGCCAATCGATGGAGGATAAAACCTGAGATGACAGCAACTACGGTTGAACGCTTACACAGTTTTGAAGACTATCTTCAGTATGATGATGGAACAGACAATCGCTATGAATTAGTCAAGGGAACGTTAGAACCAATGAATCCCCCAACGATTAGACATTTGCTCATCGCTGATTTTCTTCAGGATGTATTGAAGGCGGAAATTGCTCGGATGGATTCACCTTGGCTTTGTTTTAAAGAAGCAGGAGTCAGAACAGGATTGAGAAAGTCCCGCTTGGTGGATGTTTGCGTCGTTTCTCGGGATCAGGTGATGGATGCACTCGATCGCTCGGCTGTTTTCCAAACCCCTCCCTTGCTAGTCATTGAAATTGTCAGTCCTGAATCGGTGAACCGCGATTATCGCTATAAACGCTCGGAATATGCAGCCGCTGAAATCCCTGAATATTGGATTGTTGATCCAATGGTCAATCAAATCTCGGTGTTGCGTCTGGAGGAAGGGTTATATGAAGAGAGTCAGTTTACCCAGACGCAACCTATTGTTTCGCAACAATTTGCAGAGTTAACTCTGACCGTTGATCAGGTGTTTGCGGCTGCCAATTTAGGAACCCCATCTTCAGAGTCACCCTCGTAGTTTAGCCGCTTCTAAGGCGATTTAGAACCCGACGATCGCCGCAAGTCTAAATGATAGCGATAGAGCGCAACTGGACTTCCGTTGGCACGAAAATAGGCCGGATCTTTGGGAGACAGATAAATGGCGGTCAGTTGTTCAGCTTCAAGCTGATCGGCATCTTGTTTGTGATAATCTGTTGTCGTTTCAACTTCATTAAAATAGATTTGTCCCGGTGTCCGAAAGACTTGATAGATGATTTCTGTGGACAGAAAGCGATCGCCCTCGGGTTGTTCACGATTACGTCCCCGCACCACCGACACTAACTCTTGGCCTCCCGCCATATCAATAATCTGACGGTTAGGATTCTCAGAATCGGCGATAATCTTAATATCACTGGTTTCACCAAAATAGGCATTGCTGATATTCTGACTATTAAAGCGGCGATCGCCCACCACTAAACCCGTCTTTTTCTGAGGTTGAAAGCGAACTTGAAATTCTAAAGGCTGATTAAGATAACGGCGATTTCCCTCAAATCCAGGACTCTTTAAATCTGGCGCTAAAGGAGCTTCTAATTGCAACAGAGTACTCGTCACATCCCAAGTTCCAGCCATCCAGTCGGGATAGACTAACTCCTCTTTGTTCACCACCGTAACCGTGGGTTTCCGTTGCCAATAGGGAAAGCGCTCAACGCGATCGCTCAAGGAATCAGCCCAAGCAGCCGGCATCCCCAACAGCCAAAACACTCCCAATAAGCAAAGTCCTTTGTAAACCCGTTGCCTCAAAAGATGTTGTGTCAAAAAACGTCTCACAATCAGTTTATAATATAAGTTGCCCTAAACAGGCGAGATCAACCCTATTTTACAAGGATTTGTCCCTGTTCATCAATCATGATGGGAGCATTTGGGAAATCCGTTGCCGTTAAATTGCGAATCAAGTTGACGCTACGAAACTGACGATCGGGGACAGGAATGCCGCTAGTTCCTAAATGAATCGGAATAATCTGTCCCGAAATAAACTCTCCCTCCAGGTTTAATTCAACCTCTAAAATCAAAGAATAGGCTAAAGCACCCTCCGTTGACAGAGTTTGATAGCCCACAAAATCAGCTAACGAATAAGCAATTAAGCGGTCATTATACAAGTTAATCGCTCGGGGAATATGGGGACCATGACCTAAAATCAAATCCGCCCCCGCATCGATCGCCTCGCGGGAAAACCCCACGATATTACCCCGATCTTCCCCTAGGAAGTATTCCTGGCGATCGCTCACGTGCATCGCCCCCGTTCCTTCAGCACCGGCGTGAATCGACAACACAATCACCTCAGCTTGTTTATCGGCTTCAGCAATCAATTGTCGCGCCAACTCGATATTATTAATCTCATTATGAAAATCGTAGGTACTAAAGCCAATAAACGCGATCGTCACATCTTCTACAGTTAAATAAGTAATCTGATAGCGTTCTCCAACTGTCGCAATGTCAACATCATTGAAATTGCGAATCGTATCCCGTAACCCGATTTCGCCAAAGTCCATCGAATGATTATTCGCCAAACTCACGATATCAAAACCCGCCTCTTGTAAAATGTAGCGATAACTCGGAGGCGAACGAAACGCAAATTGGGTGCCACGACTGGTATCTTTGGGACTATTCGGATGATCCGTTAGCGTACTTTCATAGTTGCCAAATAGAATATCTGCCCCCTGTAAGTCTGTCATGACATTGGCAAAAAACATACTCGGATCAGCCGGGAGGCGATCGCTGGGATAGTTGGTTCCCAACACCATATCTCCCACCGCTTTGATGCGAATTGAACTGGGAAGATTAGGAGTTGGAATCTCAGGCGTTTCTGGAAGAACCTCCCTGAGATTGGTTTCAGCGGGAGATTCGGGTGAGGACGATGGCGTTAGGCGATCGAGGTTTTGCGAGATCGTCGCCAAAACCGTTTCTCCGAGTTGGCGACTCTGGCCCCGTAACTGACTGTGATCGAGGAGTCCCCAGAGTCCCCCAAAACTGAATCCTAGCAGACTCAGGGCAGAAACCCGCATCACCAGGCGATTCGAGCGGGACTGAGACGATGGGGCCGCCACTGGAGTCTGGGGTGACTGGGGTGATTGAGGCGACTGGGGCGATCGCCCCCTAGATTCCCCTCGCGGTGTAAACTCCCTCAAAGGATATTTATACGTCCAATCCGGCTCAGACTGGCCCCGGCGTCGCCCATAAATCACGATCGCCTGCACCCCCGCCAGACGACACCGTTGCACCTCTCGTCGCGCTAAGGGAATACAGACGGTTCGGTCGGGAATCACGCCAGCCTCAAATAACACCTGTAACCAAGGATTGCGTTGTTGCAGCCGTACCGAGATATCATCAGACAGTAGGGCTTGATCAATTCCTTGAACAATTGACCTTAGCTGAGTTGTTGGGTCATTATGGCCTTGTGGGTAAGCTTCCACAGCTCTGACATCTCCCCCGCGTGACTTGCTCCTTTCTATCACAGATGGGAGACTCCCGAACCCGGATGATTTGATTTGTTCTTCCTCCCCCCCAAAGACCCCAGTCGTCGGGAGATTGACGAAACCTACCCCTGCACTCCCCGACGACGGTAACGCATCCAAGCCGCACCACTATACAGTTGAAACGCGGGGTCCCAATGACTCGGTTCGTTGCGCTCAATGTCAATATACGGTTGAATGCTCTCCATGAGAAAATGGAAGTCCATCGCCGTCTCCGCAAATTGCATGAAGTCCGACCAGATCACACCATCACTGAGGTGATGGTCAAACACCTTGATAATGCCATTCCAGTTAATGCGCAAGGTGGCCGCTCGTAGTTTACCAATGTGCTGCTGTTGTTCCGGGGAAAAAATCACACCCTTGTCAAACTCGTAGGAGCGATCGCAAAACCGCAAAATTACCCCCCGCTTTGGGAGATGTAAATCGCACATTTGTACAAAATCTTGCGTTTCGGGTTTTCGTTTGATCTGATCTTTGGTGCGGCGGCTGATGTCATAACTCACCGCGTTAATAAACAGAGGGATTCCCCCCCGCACCTGTTGGCGAACCTCGGCCCAGTCAAAACTAAACTTTCCTTGACGATTTTGGCGATCGCGACAGATGACAACCGGTTTAGGCGTCAGAGATTGCACATAATCGACTCGCCAGACATTTAACTTAGCGATCTCCGTTAACGACGCCGTAAAGGCGCAGATGTCCGTTCCCGCCAACTCCTGTTCATACACCCGTAACTCCGCCAGAGGACCCGTACGATACAGCCGCCAACCCCGAACCTGCAACATCAGACGCGCCGCATAAGCCTCAACATCAAACACCCGCGCCAACTGTTGCGCAGCCTGTTGACGGCGTTCTTTGGCGGTCGCTTCTAACACAAAAACCCCCGCTTCCTCGGGATCTGACTCCGCTTTGGCCTCGGCGATCGCCTTCTCTCGCTGCGCTTTGCGTTTCGTCTCCAGCCGTTGTATTCCCTGTCTGGCTTGACTAATAATTTTCGGCGATGTATTATCCCGTAACAGCACTCGGTAGGCCTGTTCAGCCTCAGCTAATCGCTGACTCTCTTCATGGAGTCGCGCAATATAAAACCGGACCCAGGGATTTTCGGGCATCTTCCGATATAACACTTTCAGATGTCGGGAGGCGCTGCGGTAGTCTCCTTTCTCTAAAGCCGCGATCGCATCTTCGAGAGAAGGCATAGTTTTAGTTAAGTGTTTATCGTTAACGTTTAAGCGTTAATCGTTAACCACCAATTGTTAATTATTACTATCCAAACAAACGGGCGAACTCACTCCACCCGTTACCATGATAGCCCGTTTTGCCGCTTACGCCGTTAACGTCAGCAGAAACGCCAGGTTTTCCGACGCCACCAGTGCATGGGGCGCGTTCGCCGGCATAAACACGAAAACACCCGGTTTGAGAGCAATCGGTTTCCCGTTTAACGTCAGGGTTCCTGTTCCCTCAATCACCGTCACCGAGGCGTTACGGGTGGCCGTATGTTCTTCAATATCGGTATCTTTCCCCAGACAGAACAGAGTATGTTGAGATACGTCATCTTTGACAATCACTTGACTGAGCACCGCGCGATCGCGATATTCAATCAACTCTGATAACTCAGTGTCAAAGGGAACCTCGGGAGTGGTAATCGTTGCCATGATAAAACTATCCTCGAAATGATAAAACAACCTTGGGGCGAACCCTTGTCAGCGCCCTCTATTGACTCCGTTGAGCCGCCATCAGCCAATAGCCTAAACTCGAACGATACTCATTGAACACCTGACGCATTCCTAAAATGCGATCGCGTAACTCGGGATGTCGTACCAGATTCGCCGCAAACTTCATCGTCCCCAGTACCCCTTCATCTTGAACCAGACGGGAGACATCGAGCAAATCCATCTCCCCTGACACCTGCTTCTGTACCGTCAACCCCGCCTCTTGAGCCAATTTTTGCCAATCCTCAACCGTCAAAGGTTGAGCGTTGACGCGCAAACTACTCGCCAAAGATTGGGATACGTCCTGCGTTGTGGTTTTCATCTCATGGGAGAGAAAGACACCACCGGGTTTGAGGCGATCGTGAATCAATCGAAACAGTTTCGCTTTACCAGCGGCCCCTTGCATCGTCACGATCGCCTCGGCTAGAACAAAATCAAACTGTTCGGGGATCTCATCGAGATTAAAAATGCTCGCCTCGATAAAACGAATGCGATCGCTCAACCCCGCCTCCTCAACCGCCGCCCGCGATCGCTTAACACTCTCGGAGTTTTGCTCGACTCCCACCACCTTAACGTTAAACTGACGCGCCAGGGCGATCGCACTCACCCCAAAACTCGACGCCAATTCCAAAACCGTATCCCCCGGCTGAAAATTGGCCCAAGTAAATAACTGTTGGCTCGCAGCCTGACCCCCAGGCCGCAGAATCGTTTTACCCGCCGCCGCCAGAACCTCATGGCCTGGCGCTGTTTGGGGATTGAAGAGTTTGGACGTCATGGCATCGTTCCTAAGTCGTTATCTCTAGTTAAGCCCCCCCGCAGCAAAATTACCTTGATCTAAGTCAAATCCTTCCATATCCCCTCCTCCAGCATCACCTCTCGGCAGCCAATCCGGGAAAATCCACAAATCCCCCTTGACATTCAAGTACAATTTTTTTATAATGAAACTATAAATAAAGCTTCACCCCTTAATCAAAGCGCACCAAATTTTTGCTTAAGGTTGGCAAGGCTTCGCGGCC